>JAZRJD010000071.1:0-6265 GCA_045645625.1 Alistipes sp. | reverse complement strand
AACCCCAGTTTTACGGGTTCTGCATTTGCGGCCGCCGATGATACAATCAAATAATCATCTAAATTCAATCGACCGTGTTCCAGCGCATCAAACGTTAAATACAACGTCATTATTTTTGTCAAAGATGCCGGATAATTAAGCTCGTTCGCGTTTTCTTGGTATAACACACGCCCCGTATCCATATCCGCAACCAACGCCGCACGATATTGCGCACCAAATGCAGGCGCACAGGGCAACCCTAACGCTGGTCAGCAGGGTGGAGCGCAGCCTGAGGATGTAGAGTTCGAAGAGGTAAAATAGTTTTTTAAGGGGCATTTGCTTCCTTACCTTCAAAAAATGAGATGGTTACATACGCTCAGTATGCGCCCATCTCATTTTTCTTTGATAGCGTTGCAAATGCCTCCTTAAAAAAAACTATTTTAGCCACCACCTGCTCAATCACCTCTGATTTTTTTGTGTAGAGTAGCCTTGTGACCATCAGCTTAAAATGCTATTTTTTTGTAGGGGAACTAGGGGTGTTGGGGGTTATTGGGGTACTAGGGAATTTTGTGAAAGCGTCAGCGCTCCCTATAACCCCTATTGCCCTAGAGCCCCTATCAATCGTTGTACCGTGATGCCATCCAGAGTCCCCTGCAACCTGTAAAAGTCGTTAAAAAGCAGCTGTGAGAGTTGTATATTGAAAAATTTTTGTTATCTTTGCACGATTTATCGCGTGTGCGCGAGTAGTGCGCGTACACGAGAGATTGAAACAAAACAAAATTACAATAATATTAACTAATTAATTTTTAACTCAAATGCAAAGCAAAGGAGTAATCAAATGGGTGGCCATTCTTATGGGTTTGGCGTGCATCTACCAGCTCTCTTTCTCGCTTAAAACCAGAAGCGTTGAGAAGGCTGCCGTAGAGTATGCAAAGTCGTTCCCTGCCGAGGAGCAGGCTTCGATGGAGCAGTATTATCTCGATTCTATCGAGAACAAAACAGTTTATAACATTGGTTTGACCTGGTTCACCTACAAGCAGTGCAAGGAGAAGGAGATTAATCTCGGTCTCGACTTGAAGGGCGGTATGAATGTCATGCTCGAAATTCAGGTTGAGGATGTGGTTAAGTCGCTCGCAGGCGAGAGTCAGCACGACCCTAACTTCGTAATCGCTATCGAGAAGGCAAACGAGGCTCTCCGCTTGGGTACAGGTGGCTATATCGAGACTTTGGCAGATGCGTACGCCGAGGCTTCGAATGGCGCACCACTTGCAGACCTCTTCATCTCGCCGGACCGCAAGGATATCAAGACAGGTATGAGCGATGCAGAGGTTGTTAAGGTGTTGAAGCAGGAGACTGACGATGCTCTCGCGGCTTCGTTCAACATTATCCGCAGCCGTATCGACCACTTCGGAGTTGTTCAGCCAAATATCCAGCGTCTTCCAAACTCAAACCGTATCTTGGTTGAGTTGCCGGGCGTTAAGGAACCTGAGCGTGTTCGTAAACTCTTGCAGGGCACCGCTTCGTTGGAGTTCTGGACTACCTACAATGGTCAGGAGTTGCTCCCAGCGTTGCAGCGTGCAGATATGGCTGTTAAGGCATACAAGGATGCTAACAAGGAGGTAGAGGTTAAGGCTGAGCAGAAGAGCGATGCTCCTGCATTGGCTGCTGAGATCTCGGAGGAGGCTAAGGCTGAGGAGTCTGCTGCTCGTTTCACTCGTGAGCGCAACCCATTGCTTGCACTCTTAAATCCAGCATATGCAGGTGGCGCAGTTGTTGGTGCTGCTACTGCTGCTGACACCGTTGCAATCAATCGCTACCTCGCTTTGCCAGAGGTGCGTGACTGCTTCCCAAGCGATGTTCGCTTCAAGTGGGGCATCAAGGGCGACAAGTTGGCCGATGGTCAGTTCTTCCTCTATGCTATCAAGGTTGAGCGTGCCGATGGTAAGGCTCCACTCGATGGCTCGGTAATTTCGGACGCTCGTGCAACCTACGCACAGACAGGTGCTAATGCAGAGGTTTCGATGGCTATGAACTCGAACGGTATCACCGAGTGGGCGCAGCTCACCGGCGAGAATGTCGGCAAGTGCATCGCTATCGTTCTCGATGGCTATGTATATTCGGCTCCGGTAGTTCGCGGTAAGATTGAGGGTGGTAACTCTTCGATTTCGGGTGACTTCACTATTCAGGAGGCTCAGGACTTGGCAAATGTCTTGAAGTCAGGTAAGGTGCCAGCACCTGCTCGCATCATTCAGGATACAGTAGTAGGTCCATCGCTCGGTCAGGAGTCTATCAACGCAGGTATGTTGTCGTTCCTCTTGGCGTTTATCCTCGTCCTCATCTATATGGGTGTGTTCTACCGTACAGCAGGTTGGATGGCTAATATCGCTTTGATTGCCAATGTATTCCTTTTGATGGGCTGCCTCGTATCGTTCGGCGCAGTATTGACCTTGCCGGGTATCGCAGGTATTGTCCTCACTATGGGTATGGCGGTAGATGCCAATGTGATTATCTACGAGCGTATCAAAGAGGAGTTGCGTGCAGGTAAGGGTATCCACGCCGCTATTAAGGACGGTTTCTCGAACGCTTATTCGGCAATTATTGACGGTAACTTGACAACTATCATCACTGGTGTTGTTCTCTTTATCTTCGGTACAGGTCCAGTACAGGGCTTCGCTACTACACTCGTTATCGGTATTTTGACCTCGTTGTTCTCGGCAATCTTCATCACTCGTATGATGATTGAGTGGGTTGTTGCAAAGTGGGGCAAGATTTCGTTCTCGTACAAGTGGTCAGCAAACCTCCTCTCGAATGTTAAGTTCGACTTTATCGGCAAGCGTATGTGGGCTTATATCGCTTCGTCTATCGTAATTTTGGCTGGTGTTCTCTCGCTTGTATTCCACGGCATGAACTATGGCGTTGAGTTTACAGGTGGTCGTACCTTCGTAGTTCGCTTCGACCAGAATGTTTCGGCAGAGCAGGTTCGTGAGTCTTTGGAGAACGCATTCTCTGGTGGCGATGCAGCGAAGACCTCGTTGGAGGTTAAGCAGTATGGTGCCGAGAATCAGATGCGTATCGTTACCCAGTATAAGTACGATGACACTTCGGAGGCTACTACCGAGGAGGTTGAGACTATCCTCTACAATGCGTTGAAGCACCTCTATACATACGATATTTCGCTCGATGGTTTCCGTAGCACACAGGACGATCCAAACGGTATCATTTCGGCTGATAAGATTGGTCCTGCTATCGCAAAGGATACCACCACAGGTGCAGCATTGTCGGTGCTCTTCGCACTCGTTGCAATCGGCTTGTATATCGCATTCCGCTTCCGCAAGTGGCAGTGGGCTGTTGGTGCGACACTTGGCTTGGTACACGATGCCTTTGTGATTATTGCAATGTTCTCGATTTTCTACTCGGTGATGCCATTCAACTTGGAGGTTAATCAGGCATTTATCGCTGCGATTTTGACCATCATCGGTTACTCTATCAACGATACTGTGATTGTCTTCGACCGTCTGCGTGAGTATCTCACCCTCTATCCAAAGCGTGATACCAAGGAGACAATAAACGCCGCAATCTCTTCGACTTTGATGCGTACATTGAATACATCGGGTACAACCATCGTAACCTTGCTCGCAATCTTCATCTTCGGAGGTGAGACAATCCGTGGCTTTGTATTCGCATTGCTTATCGGTGTTGTTGTGGGTACTTACTCGACTATTTTCTTTGCGACTCCGTTGGCATACGATTTGCAGCGTAAGCAGTTGAAGAAGTAAAGATATTTAACTCTACAATTGAGAGCCGATACTATGAGTGTCGGCTCTTTTTCTTTTAATATTAAAAAATCGTTAAACTAAATTTAAGAAATAGTTAAATTTGATAGTTTGGCACGATACATATATATAATAATACCTTTTTTGTTAATATCTTTGTAGTGTGTTAAGGCGAATATCCATATTATCGATTATCGCAATGCTCTCGCTCCTCTTGTTTAGCGAGTGCGGGGCGGATAATGCCACTAACTCATTCTCGCCAACGCCACAAGTCGAGCTCTCGATAGTGGATGCCGATATCCCAAATCCTACATCGTTGCTTTCGGGTCGAACAACCTCTCGTGTAGTTAATGGCGGAGCTCGCTCGGTGCAGCACATTCCGGGCAAACATCGCACTTGTTGCGCCTTCTTTGCTGTAAAAGCAGAGTCCGAAATCTCTCTGTCCGAATATTTCCAAAATAGAATACAAACCAATATCCTGGGCGGAGTGGTGGCCGATAAGGCGTTCTACTCCTTGTGCTGTCTGCGCATTTGAACCATTTACCGATTTTGTAATAGCTATGCCGATTGTCCAAATGCTGGTCAATCTGTCGTGTTGTATGAAATTTGTAAATAGTTCAAAATTATGGAATATCTGATACTTCTTGTTGCGCTTGTCGCAATTATTTGGAGTGCCGACACTCTGGTTGCTGGTGCGGTCGATATTGCTCGCCGCTACCATGTATCGGACTTCGTTATAGGTGCCGTAATTGTCGGCATCGGAACATCTTGCCCCGAACTCTTTGTTAGTTCGCTCGGAGCCTGGAACGGGCAGGTCGATGTTGCCATCGGTAATATCGTCGGCTCCAACATCTTCAATGTATTCTTCATTCTTGGTCTTACGGCATTGATTATGCCGGTCGAAGCACCAAGGGCAAACCGCCGCTTTGAGTTGCCATTCTGCATAGGCGTTTCGTTGGTGCTCACACTGCTTGCATTCAACTTCTTCAATGGCACCGAGGCGATGATTGGTCGCATTGACGGCTTGGTACTCCTTGCACTCTTTGCGCTCTATATGTATATTTCGTTCCGTCGTGACCGCAAAAATAGCGTTGCGCAAAAGGAGGAACAGTCAAATAATGCCCCAAAACCTAACTTGTGGATTGCCGTATCAAAGGTTGTTGTGGGCTTGGGTGTGTTGGTTACAAGTTGCCACTACTTTGTTGAGTCAGCAATTTCGATAGCCGAGGAGTGGGGTGTTAGCGAGGCATTTATCTCGATTACCCTTATCGCAGCGGGTACATCGTTGCCGGAGTTGGCAGCATCGCTTGCAGCGGCATGGAAGCGCAATACCGAACTTGCACTCGGTAATATCATCGGCTCAAATATCTTCAATATCGCATTTATCCTCGGTGTATGTTCGCAGATTTCGCCTCTCACGGGCGGTGGCATCACCTTTGTAGATTATGCAGTGATGATTGTCGCTGCGATTATGCCGTTGGTGTTGGTCTACAAAGGTCGTCTGACTCGCTTGGCAGGTGCGGTGATGTTTGCGATGTTTGTGGCGTATAACGCATACCTTATTTATAATATATAACCTAAATTTAAGAATTATGTTTATTCAACTTCTAACTCTATTGGGTGCGCTCGGAATGTTCCTCTACGGAATGAATATGATGAGCGCCGGATTGCAAAAGACCGCAGGAGGTCGTATGCGAGCAATTCTCGGCTCATTGACATCAAATCGCTTCAATGGTGTTCTTACGGGCTTGGGTATCACCTCGGTAATCCAATCTTCGAGTGCTACTACCGTTATGGTCGTAGGCTTCGTAAATGCAGGATTGTTGGCTTTGGAGCAGGCCATCGGCGTAATTATGGGTGCCAATATCGGTACTACCGTTACGGCGTGGCTTATCTCGTTGCTCGGTTTCAAGGCGGATATCTCGATTTTCGCTGTGCCGTTGATGGCGGTTGGATTTTTGTTGAGCATCTCGAAAATCGAAAAACGCCGTAATATCAGCGAGTTTATTATCGGTTTCTCGCTCCTCTTCCTCGGTCTGTCGCTGATGAAGAACTCGGTGCCAGACTTGCAGCAGACTCCGGAGGTACTCTCGTTTATTAAGGAGTGGTCAAGTTACGGCTTTGGCTCGGTACTTATCTTCTTGGTATTCGGTACTGTCTTGACTCTCGTGTTGCAGTCTTCGAGTGCAACAATGGCGCTCACGCTGATTATGCTCAACCTTGGCTGGTTGCCATTCGAAATGGCTGCTGCAATGGTGCTTGGTGAGAATATCGGCACTACAATTACCGCCAATATCGCCGCTGCCGTAGCAAATGCTAATGCCAAGCGTGCTGCACTTGCCCACACCCTCTTCAATGTCTTTGGTGTGGTTTGGGCATTGGCTCTCTTCAAGCCTTTCACATCGCTTGTCGGACTTATTATCGAGGCTATGGGCTATCCAAACCCAATCGGACTGTCGAGCAATGGCGCAACAACCCTCGATGGCGAAGCCTCAATCTCGGCACTCTACGGA
>JAZRJD010000070.1:0-5893 GCA_045645625.1 Alistipes sp. | reverse complement strand
CGGCATCAATCAGCGCACGACGAATCTCTTTGAGTGACTCGGCAACATTTATCTCGGTGATGCGACCTTGACCTTTAAGAATTTTGAACGACCTCTCTAATCGGCCTGTAAGTTTCTCAAACATATATTTGTCTCGTTTTTTAGTTTCTCTACAATTTTCGCTGCGAAGATAATAAAAATATCCATATTTTTAGGAGTAGATTTCGAAAATAATCTATATCTTTGTCCATTAATTGTCTATTAACCAAATTTGCAACAATGAAAAGGATACTATTTCTGCTGATTTCAGCCGCGATGTTCGCCATATCCTGCTCGAAGCAGGAGGCGCAAATAATCACCACCGCCGAGCATATTGCCGATGGCGATTGGCAGTGTTTTCACAAAGAGTTCTTCGCCTTTGCTCCGAGCAAAGCAAAATTGACCATCGCAGCCGATACGAAATATTGGTTGTGGGTAAATGGCGAGTTGGTAGTTCGCGAGGGTGGACTAAAACGAGGACCTAACCCGAAAGATAGCTATTGCGATGTTTTGGACGAGGTGCCAAACCTCAAATTCGGAAAGAACGAGGTGGTCGTGTTGGTGCAATACTATGGCAGAAATTCATTCAGCCACAGAGTTACCGCTACGCCCGGACTCTATTTTGATCTTTCGACCACTCTTGACCATGTAGTGAGCGACTCTTCATGGCGTGCCATTCGCTACGATGCGATGTGCAACACTCCGCACGACCGACCTTTGAAGGGCTTGCGCAAGTATCGTTTGGCGGGTGCAAATCTGCTCTACGATGCCCGCAAGGCGTTGGATTTCTCGCAACCTATCGACACCGAGGCGTGGGCAGATGCAGTGGTCGTAACGCGCGAAAAATCGGAGTGGGGTAACTTTGTCGAGCGACCAATTCCATTTTGGCGTTGGAGCGAACTGCTCGACTACGAGAGCGTAGAGAAGAACGATGAGGGACTTGTCTGCAAATTGCCTTACAACGCCCATGTAACCCCATATATCAAACTTCGCGCAAAGGGTGGCGAACATATTAAGATGTGCACCGATGACTACTGGATTGGCAAGGCGCGTGCATTCTTCACCGAGTATATCGCTTGCGAGGGCGAGCAGGAGTTTGAAACACCTATCTGGAACAATGGACACGAGGTTTTGTACTTTATCCCCGAGGGTGTCGAGGTGCTCGAAGTGAAGTACCGCGAGAGTGGCTACGACTCCGACTTCGTAGGCTCGTTCGAGAGTGACAGCGAATTCTGCAACAATCTCTGGAAGAAGGCTCAGCGCACACTCTATGTCAATATGCGCGACAACTATATGGATTGTCCCGACCGTGAGCGTGCGCAGTGGTGGGGCGATGTGGTTATCGAACTTGGGCAGACCGCCTATGTCTTTGACGAACGCGCACACCAACTCACTCGCAAGGCTATCTACGAACTTATGATGCATCAGCGCGAAGATGGCGTTATCGCCTCGCCGGTACCGGGTTGGTACAAGAGCGAGTTACCTTGTCAGATGTTGGCTTCGGTGGGATATTACGGCTTCTACACATACTATATGCTTACGGGCGACAACAAGACCATCGAAGATGTCTATCCGCGCGTAAAGCGTTATCTGATTGATGTTTGGAATCCTTCAAATAAAGAGGTTATTGACCTGCGCCAAGGTGCTTGGTTTTGGGGCGACTGGGGTAAAAACATAGACCACCACGCATTGCAGCAGTGCTGGTATGCAATAGCATTAAAGGGCTTTGCCGAGTATGCCCGACTTACCGGACACAATAGCGATGCCCTCTATGCCGAGCAGATGTGCGATGTATTGTCCTACAACTTCAACCGCAGATTTTGGGATAAGGAGTTACAACACTACCGCAGCAAGGATTACGCAGACGAGCCTGACGATCGCGTGCAGGCTATGGCTGTATTGGCGGGCTTTGTACCTGAGAAGAGATACGAAACAATGCGTCAGTTCTTCAAAACTTACTATCAGTCAAGTGCTTATATGGAGAAATATGTGCTCGAAGCTCTCTGCAAAATGGGATACTACGAAGATGCCTTGAAACGTATGGAAAAACGCTTTGGAGAGATGGTCGCAGCCCCTTATTCGACTCTCTGGGAGGGCTGGGAGTACACCGGAGGACGTGGTATGAAATACAAGTCCGGGCACGGCACCTACAACCATTCGTGGAGTGGTGGCGGATTGACTATTTTGTCGCAATATATCGCCGGCATTGCCCCTATCGAGCCGCAGTTTAAGAAGTTTGCCGTAGAGCCAAACCTTGCAACACTCAACCACATCGAGAGTGTTGTTCCGACCAAGTTTGGCAACATCGAAATGAGTGCAGATAAAGCTGGCAACGAGTTGAAGATTAAGCTTTTGGTTCCGAACGAAACTACTGCCGAAGTACGTCTTCCAAAGGGCTATTCGGAACTCTCGTGCGGAGAGGAGAAGGGTACAGTTATCCTACTTTCAGCTGGTAGCTACGAAATCGTTGCAAAATAGCAGAATAGCCACAAAAGAGAAATGGCGGTCTTTTGGGGACCGCCATTTTTACGCTTAAACCGCACGCTCTACTTAAACTTTGCCATGAATTTTTCTCGATTTACGATAAAGCGGGTGTGCGTTCCTTCGCCTATAATGCTAACCTCGTCACGAGCTGCAATGTTGAATTTTAATTCGCGCCCGTTAATTTCTGTAAGTACGGCAGTTGCTGTGATTACCTCACCTACTTTTGTAGCTTTCGAATGTTCGATATTCAGAGCTGTTCCAACCGTAGTATTTCCCTCCTCCAAGTGGGGTGCAACCGCCATCATCGCAGCATTCTCCATCAAGGCACACATTGCCGGTGTTGCCAACACTGCCAAGTCGCCCGAACCGATATATTCCGCCGTAACCTCCGGCGTTACACGCATTGTTGCGGTAAATGATAATCCCTCTTTCATACCTATTTTTTCTATTTGGCTTTTTTAATTTATATCGTCATTCCGAAGGAGCGAAGCGACTGTGGGAATCTTCCGCTTTTTTTAATTAAAAACAATAATGAAGATTGCCACGGCTTGTACCAAGCCTCGCAATGACGGTCTAATCTTTAATTGTCAATTTGAAAACTCTCGTCTTTCGTCTATTTTTTTCTGCCACAAAAGTAATGAAAATTTCCGCTAAATCGTTATATTTGCGAAGAATTATGAAAAATAGGGTAGTCATACTGCTGTTGCTTTTCGCATTTGTTGTGCCGAGTGTGTCGGCGCAACGATGGGGGCGTGGTTTCTATCGTCAGGAGTGGGCGGTGGAGAATGGCGATTCTATTCCTCATATTCATATTCTGCCCATTCGCAAATATGCCCGCAAACCCGATATGCGCCGTTATCAGCGACTTATACGACAAGTCAAAAAGTGTTATCCCCTTGCAAAACAGGCGCGTATAGAGATGGAGCGAATGGAGCGACAGCTCCTCGCTGTAAAGGATAAAAAGGAGCAGGAGAAACTCGCCAAAGAGTTGCAGAAGCAACTTATCAAGCAATATACACCCGTCATTTTAAAGATGACAATCTCGGAGGGTAAGGTGTTGTTGAAATTGATTGACCGAGAAACGGAACAGACGGCATATCAAATAATTAAGGATTTTCGTGGCGGCTTTGTCGCGGGCTTTTGGCAGATGTTTGCCAAGATGTTCGGCAATAACCTCAAACTCGAATACGAGCCCGAAACCAACGATAAGATTCTCGAACAGATTGTGACCTACTACGAAATGGGCTGGCTGTGATTTTAGCTTCGGCTAAAATAATTGAGAATTGAGAATTGAAAATTGAGAATTAAAGGAATAATTCCGATTTTTTACAAAATTTTTGCATTTTGAATTTTGCATTTTGAATTTTATTTGTACCTTTGCACCGCTTACGAGCAACGGATTGAGCTGTGGTGTAATGGTAACACAGCAGATTTTGGTTCTGTCGTTCTGGGTTCGAGTCCCGGCAGCTCAACTTTATTGAGGCTGTCCAACAAGTCCTTAAAAATGAAAATTACCCCCGCCAGATGTGCTTCTGACGGGGGTAAAATCGTTAAAATTGGACTTGTTAGACAGCCTCATAGCTTTTGATATATTGTACTCTAGTGTAAATGATAAAACACTGTCAATATTGCTTTTAGACGCAAATGCGGTACATCAGTAAACCTTTGCAGGCGAGATAAAGTGCTAGTCATTTACAACCTTCTTTACAGACAACGATGTGTAGTTAGGTTTTTTGATATTGAACTTAACCCTATATGGAGAGAACTACTCGTAAGCAGTTACTACGAGCTCTGGCTCTGGCAAGGTGTACTCTGGCAAGGTGAAGGTGATGTGCTGGTAAGCCTGCTTCGACACATCGAGAGTCATGTCGCCATCAACCATCTTACCAGGAACAGCATTTACGATAACGTGGTACTTCATACCTGCCTTGATGTCGTAGAGAATCTCCTCCAAGTTCATTACAGTCTTCTCATAGTAAGGGTAGATGCTCAAGTATGGAGCAAGCTCCGATGTTGTGAGCCACTGCAAGAGACTTGGGTCGTTGTTTACGAACTTCAAGAGATCGGTATAACCTGCACCAACCTCACTTGTCTGTGGAACAATGGTTACAAAGTATGCGTAGGTGTCGCCTGTAGGAGTGAAGGTAATCTTACCACCATCAGTTCTAAGACCCGAAGTGTTGATAGTTACCGAACCGGTCTCAAACTTCTCTGGCTCTGGGAGACGGAACTCTATCTTCCATTTCTTAGCACCTGGGAGCCAGAACTTCTCGAAGTCGATATTGTTGTTGCTGCCACCACCTACGCCTGGCATAGGGAGCTCACCCTCCTCACGGTCACCACCTGCCTCTTTCTGGTAAGCAGCATAGTCGTAAGGATACCAGTACCAACCCGGACCCCACTGATAGTCGATCATTGGGTGCTTGTGACCGCAATCGCCGTTGGTGACGTGCTCAACATAAGCCTCGCCGTCCAAGCTATTGATGTAAGGACAATCTGCATAGTCAACCTCCGACATCATGAGCACGAGAGGCTCACCTGGCTGGAAGTGCTGGTAGTACTGAGTTGGAGCAGCCTCACCAGTCGAAACCTTAGGGTCGTTTGGATCGCACTCCAAGTACTTAACTGTACCGTCAGCGTTGTAACCTGCGAAGTAGTAGTAAGCAATCTCGCCCTTCTCGTTACGAGCGTAAGCGTTCTCGTGAGTAATCATGAGGACAGTATCGCGAGCGATGAGCGATGCAGGGTAAACCTGGTCGTTGCTGTGCAACTTTGCAGGTATTGGAGCCTGACCGTAGTACTCGAGCATTGCGATATTTGCGATACCCCACTTGATGCGCTTGCCCTTGAGCACCTCTGGGAATTTAACTACAACCTCTGCGCCATTAGCCATTCTGCGCTTAACATATACATCGCCGTCAGACCAATTATCAGGAGTAGTAAACTCAACGGTAAGCATCTCGCCATTGTTGTAGAACTCGGTGTCCGAGATAGCTGCGGCGATGTAAACTCGGAATGTCTTCTCGAGGTCAAGGCCGTCGTTACCGGTAAGTGTAATCATCGATGGGTTGCCATCAACCTTGCTACCACCGCGGAATACCATCATTGCGCTTGATGGAGCAGATGCTGTCTTGCCTGTTGCAGGATCAACAAGTACATCTCCCTGCAATTCGTAAACACGATAGCCCACTGTCTGCAACTTCTTTGCGGTGATAGGAATCTCAACCTTCAAAGCGTTGATAACGTTAGGCTCACCAACCTCCAATACAGGAGGTCCCTTGTAATCGTCGCCACCCTGATCTGGGGTACACGAAGTGATGATGCCGCCAATCACAGCGAAGAGGCCGCATACCACAAGAGATTTGAATAAGTTTTTCATAAAATTTGTTAT
>JAZRJD010000069.1:0-8402 GCA_045645625.1 Alistipes sp. | reverse complement strand
TTTGTTCCTCACTGCTGAGAAGGCTGAGGCTCACATCAAGGCTGGTGCAAAGTATGTAGTTATGTCGGCTCCTGCAAAGGATAAGACTCCTATGTTCGTTTGCGGTGTTAACACCAACACTTACGCTGGTCAGACTATCGTTTCTAACGCTTCTTGTACTACAAACTGCTTGGCTCCTATCGCTAAGGTTTTGAACGACAACTGGGGTATCGCTGACGGTTTGATGACTACTGTTCACGCTACAACTGCAACTCAGAAGACTGTTGACGGTCCATCTTTGAAGGACTGGCGTGGTGGCCGTGCTGCTGCTGGCAACATTATCCCTTCATCGACTGGTGCTGCTAAGGCAGTAGGTGTTGTTCTTCCAGAGTTGAACGGCAAGTTGACCGGTATGGCATTCCGTGTTCCTACACTCGATGTATCGGTTGTTGACCTTACTGTAAACTTGGCTAAGCCTGCAACTTACGCAGAGATCTGCGCTGCAATGAAGGCTGCTTCGGAGAATGAGTTGGCTGGTGTTCTCGGTTACACCGATGAGGATGTTGTATCGTCTGACTTCCTCGGCGATGCTCGTACTTCGATCTTCGATGCTAAGGCTGGTATCGCTTTGACTGACACATTCGTTAAGGTTGTATCTTGGTACGACAACGAGTGGGGTTACTCGAACAAGGTTCTCGACCTTATCTCGGTTATGAAGGCTTACAACAAGTAAGATATACCTTCCATATTGGAACGGACATCGGTAACGGTGTCCGTTCTTTTTTATCCCATTACCTATTATTATATATAGGAGCGATAGGGGAAATAGAGGTTATAGGGGCGATAGGATATGCGACAAAACTTGTATCCACTTTCCGATAGTGCACAAAAAAAAAGACCTCCGAAGAGGTCTTTAATCGTATCCAAAGTTACGCAAACTATTTTGCGTAACTTACGGCTCTGGTTTCACGAATTACGGTAATCTTCACCTGTCCAGGATAGGTCATCTCGTCCTGAATCTTCTTGGCGATATCGTGCGATAGGCTCTCGCTCTCTGCGTCAGAGAGTTTATCTGCGCCAACGATTACTCGCAACTCACGACCTGCCTGAATAGCATAAGTCTTAACCACGCCAGGATAAGAGAGTGCAATACCCTCCATCTCCTTCAAACGCTTGATATACGACTCAATAACCTCACGGCGTGCGCCTGGGCGGGCACCCGAAATAGCATCGCAGACCTGAATAATAGGTGCAATCATCGAAGTCATCTCGGTCTCATCGTGGTGAGCACCAATAGCATTGCAAACATCTGCCTTCTCCTTATACTTCTCGGCAAGGTTCTGTCCGATTATTGCGTGTGGCAACTCCGGCTCATCGTCAGGCACCTTACCTATATCGTGCAACAATCCAGCACGGCGTGCAGTCTTTGGATTGAGTCCCAACTCAGCCGCCATAATACCTGCAAGATTTGCGGTTTCGCGGGCATGCTGCAAGAGGTTCTGACCGTACGATGAACGATACTTCATCTTACCAATAAGTCGAATCAACTCTGGGTGCAAGCCGTGAATACCGAGGTCGATAGCGGTGCGCTTTCCTACCTCAACAATCTCCTCCTCAATCTGCTTCTTAACCTTGGCAACAACCTCCTCGATGCGGGCAGGGTGAATACGGCCATCGGTTACGAGCTGATGCAAAGCCAAGCGAGCAATCTCACGGCGCACAGGGTCAAAGCACGAGAGGATAATAGCCTCAGGGGTATCATCAACGATAATCTCCACACCCGTAGCAGCTTCGAGCGCACGGATATTACGGCCCTCACGACCGATGATACGGCCCTTAACCTCGTCAGACTCGATATTGAATACGGTTACGGCATTCTCAATAGCAGTCTCGGTTGCTACACGCTGAATCGAAGCCACGATAATACGCTTTGCCTCTTTGGTGGCGGTGAGTTTAGCCTCCTCAACGGTCTCGTTGATGTAGGCCTGCGCCTCGCTCTTTGCCTCCTCGCGCATATTCTCGATAAGAATGCTCTTTGCCTCCTCCGAACTGATGCCCGAAATCTGTTCGAGGCGTGCGTTCTGCTCACTCATAAGTTGCGCCAACTGCGCCTTACGCTCTTCGAGCGACTGGATTTGGCTCTCCATCTTCTCCTTCAAGCGGTCATTGTCCGCAATCTTGCGATCGAGGTCGCGCTGCTGGTTTTGCAGGTTGTTCTCCAACTGCTTTGCGCGCTGCTCGCTCTGGTTGAGTCGCTGATTGCGCTCGTTTACATGGCGGTCATGCTCACTTTTGAGTTGCATGAAACGCTCCTTTGCCTGAATCTCTTTCTCTTTTTTAAGCATCTCGCCGTCATGCTCTGCCTTGTCGATGATAGCCTTGGCACGGAGTTTCACTCCGTAGTATGCAGCACCACCTCCTACAACAGCCGAGATAACTGCCGCGATAGCGATGATAATTGTAATCTCCATAGTCTTTTTCGTCTATTGTGTTAAAGTTAATACTAAATAAAAAGTTCGTATAAATAAAAAACGCCGCATAGGAATTCCTTTACTTGTGTTTGACGAAGCCTGTAAAATCGTCATTTGTGAGGCTCCCCAACAATCGCAATCTTCCACCGGTACCGTAGTACTCACCCGAAAGGGCTACAAGGCCTGATTTTGAATAACGGAGTACACCCCAATCTAAAAAGTGTTCAGTTTCGCAAAGTTTGAAAGGAATCTATGCGGGTAAAATTCTATCCTTCTGTCTATAAAAAGAACGAGTGTTGCCTATGCCGCGGCAACAGCGGAGTCTGCTACTTTTCGAGGTGGTGCGAAAGACGCTCCGCCAAGTCGGCAAGAGCCTTCAACTCGCCACCTTCTAACCCCTCTTTGCGCTCCAAGCGAATGTTCGATATCATCAAATCTACCGCTACGATAGCCAGATAGTCCTGCACTCCAAAGCCATCTACGCGCGCTTGTTGCGCCTTCGCCAAGCGACTGTTTATTTCGCGTGCTGCCAAGCGATAAACCTCCTCGTTGCGAGAATCGATAGTCATCTCGTAGGGCTTACCGGCAATGTCCAACTTTATATGTAGTGGTCGCTCACTCATGGGTTGTAACTCAACAGCCTAAAAAATTATTGTGTTATATTCTATTTGAGACCATCTCTATGCACTCGCCAACCTCCCGCAATAAACGATTGACATGTGCTCGTGCTGCCGCCTTGTTCGATACACTACCGGCAATGGCAGCCTGCAATGAGGACTTCTCCATCTCCGTCTTTGCCTCGCGGAGTTGCTCCTGCAAGGTGCGAATTTTAGCAGTCTGCTCGCTACTCTTTGCGCGCAGAGATGCAACCTCCTCCATTGCACTGTCGTGCAACTTCATCAATCGCTCCACATCGGCGGTCAAAGCCTCTATTATCTCTTTACTCTTCACGCTATCTATTGGTCCAAATCAATATACCGCACCAAAGGTACAAATAAAAATTAAGAATTAAAAATTAAAAATTAAGAATTGTACAAAAAAGGTGTCGCAACCGCAGTGGCCCGACACCCTTTGAGGAGTAGAGAGGTTATGCTATTTATATAAAAATCGCTTAATCGAGTGCTTGGGAGTGTGGGCAAATCCCTCGCGGATAATCTCGATACTTGCAATCTGGCTGTATGCAGGCAGAAGCAGGTTCGCATCCTTGCGTGTCTGCTCCAACTCGGCCGTTATGGTTGCCTCATCAAGTGCCAAATCGTCTGCCGAAATAGATACCAGTGCAACCAAATGCTTATTGCGCTCTACAACCAGCGACTCTGCAATATGTGGCATGGTGTTGAGCAGAGCTTCGACCTCCTCAGGGTAGATGTTCTGACCATTTGCTCCGAGAATCATACATTTGCTACGACCGCGGATAAATACATTGCCCTGCTTGTCAATGATACCGAGGTCACCTGTACGCAAGTAACCGTCCTCGGTGAATGCTGCACATGTAGCCTCCTTGTTTTTGTAGTAGCCAATCATAACATTCGGACCTTTTGCCTGAATTTCACCGACCTTGTTCTGTGGATTGTCGGAATCAATGCGCAAATCCAAACCATCAACCGCACGACCACATGAGCCCGCCTTAAATTTGTTCCACGGAGCATACGAAAGGAGTGGGGCACACTCTGTCATACCGTATCCTACCGTGTAAGGCAATTTAACCTTGCGCATAATCTTTTCGATCGAAGGATTGAGTGCCGCACCTCCGAGAATAATTGAATGTAAATTTCCGCCGAAGGTGGTGAGCAACTGCTTGCGTATCTTGCTGTAAATCATTTTGTTTACGCCTGGCGTGTGAGTCAATAAGCGCATAATGGGTTTGCCCAAAATAGGCAAAATTTTGCCCCTGAAAATCTTCTCTATAACGAGTGGAACGGTGATGAGAAGATATGGCTTAACTTCTGCCAAAGCCTGCATCAAGAGGGTTGGCGTAGGCGTTTTACCAAGGAAATATACATGACCACCACCACAAACGGGATAGATAAATTCGAATGCCATTCCGTACATGTGTGCCAAAGGTAACATCGAGATAATTTTGTCGCCCTCCTCAACGGCGATATTATCGAGCGCAAAGTCGATGTTCGCCGAGATATTTGCCGAGGTGAGCATCACTCCCTTTGGCTGTGAGGTTGTTCCCGATGTGTAGTTTATGATGGCGAGGTCGTCAAGGCTCAAATCTCCATACTTTACTACCTCATGCTTCATCTCTTCGGGATATACGGCAGGAATTTGTGCCAGTGCGTCAACTATCTCAGTTCGTTTCGACTCATCATTAAGGAAAAGAATCGAATAATCCTCCAAATTGATAGCTATACGGAGTTCCGGCAATTTCTCCACCTCCATCTCCTCCCAGATTTTCGGCTCGGTGAAGAGCACTACGCTATCAGAATGGGCGGTTAGGCGTGTGATAGCCTCAGGCGTAAAGTCGCAAAGAATAGGCACTGCCACAGCACGATAGGTCGTGGTGGCGAGAAAAGCCATTGCCCAACGAGAACTATTTTTTGCAGCCAACGCAGCCTTATCCCCCGCCTTCACGTCAAGTATACGATATATGGCGTGCAAGCGAGCTATCTCGGTTGCAAAATTTGCAAATGTAAAAGTTTCTCCCTTGTAGTCTGATAATGCTCCGGTATTCCACTTCGCAAGCATCGACTCTTGCAGACGGTCAAGATAATGTCTCATTTTGATTTAAATTTTGATTCAGCACAGCAAATATCGGGTATAATATCTAAACCAAAAAAATTATGGTATAATCAATGTATATTATGGGCGAAATTCTTATAGGGGGTAAAATCAATAAATAAGTGGCGAAAAAATACTTTTCACCACTTACCCCTAATTATTATCTATAATCCAATCTCGAATATTGTCCGCATAAGTTCGCGAAATCGGAACATCCGGAACACCCTCGATACCGAGTTCTACAAAGACACCCTCCTTGTCGCGGTGGAGCACCTTTGCATGGTCGAGATTTATCATATAGGAGCGATGACATCGCACAATGCGACTGCCTTTGAGGTGCTCGGCAACACGACTCAATGTATTGCGCACCATTGTCTTTTTGGTCTTGTCGCCACTGAGGTAATAGACACAGACATAATTATCCGCCGACTCTATCAACACGAGGTGCTCGCGGCGAATCGACAGTCGCATCTCGCCCTTTTCGTCAACTATTTGAATATAAGCCTTTTGTAGCACGGTCTCATCGCGCTCAATCTGTTTGCGCAGGGCGCGTAATTCGCGCACATTCTCCTGCCAGATAAAGTAGATATAACACAAGGCGTAAGGTATAAATACTATCAGAAAAGTCTTTACGAATGAGTTTTTGAATAGTTCGGTGACGGTCTTTGTTGTATCGGTAAGCAGCGTGGCAAGGGTTAAAGTCGTTGCCATTACGAACAACTCGCCAAATATCCATAATATATAACCTAAGTATGTCATTGTATGGCGGCGTGTGTAGAGTCCCATGAGTGCGCGACTCACGGCTGCGATAACCATACCACCGACCACCATCATCAGTGCGATAAGTTGCACGCGCGCCTCGCGAGAGATATCGAATGCGCGTAGGAAACTATCGTCTATGCGGTCGAAGTCGAGCGGGCGGTAGAGGTTAATAAATATCAGGGCAAAGAATGGCACAAAAAGCACCATCGAGATTTGGTTTGCCTTGCTATATATAAATTTCGGAATGGGCTTCATAACCAACGCCCTCTATTTGAAGAACTTGTAGTGGAATATCAACAAATATACCACTGCCACCGAGATATACGAGTCGGCGAGGTTAAATACCGGACCGAAGAAGTATCCGCGCGAGTCGAAGAGGAACGAAAACCACTCGGGGTGGTTGCTCCACTGGAAGAGCGGGAAGTAGAACATATCGACCACCTTGCCCATCATAAATGGGGCGTACGAGCCACCGAACTCGGCGATTTGCGCAGGTGTCGAGGCGGAGAAAATCAAACCGTAGAAGGCACTGTCGATGATATTTCCGAGCGCACCCGCAATAATGAGAGCCAAGCCCACAAGCACCCCTGTCGGAGCCTTCTCGCGAGCGAGGGTGTAGGTGTACCAACCGAGACCGCCGACAAGCAGAATGCGGAACAGCGAGAGTGCGAGTTTGCCCCAGTCGAAGTTGCCGACAGGAGATATCTGCATACCGAATGCTGCGCCGTTATTCTCGACAAAGAGGAGTTGAAACCAGTTGGGAATGACCACCATAGCCTCTCCGAGGTGGAAATTGGTCTTAACCCAGATTTTGAGAATTTGGTCTGCCACGAGCAGAACGACCACCAAAATAGATAAGTATGTTACCTTCTTCATAACTCCTGTGTAATTTTTTGCAAATATACGAAAAAGAGGGGTAAATCTCTTAATTTTGCAAAAAAATGTGTCGATAATTATAAATTATCGAGAAATTTTATAACTTTGTACCCTTAAAGAATTTATGTATAAAGATTTATGTCGGAGTATAAACTAAAAATAGGCATCACGCAGGGCGACACCAATGGCATTGGCTGGGAGGTGATAATCAAGGCACTCTCGCACCCATCGATGGTTGAGTTGTTTACCCCTGTTGTCTATGGTGCAAAACATATCGCCGAGTTCTATATGCGTGGTTTGGAGGATATTGAGCCGTTGCAGTTCTTCTACTGCCACTCGGCTGCCGAGGCGCGCCGAGGCAAGATAAACCTCGTGGAGTGTGGCGCAAAAGATGTCCGTATCGAGGCGGGTCGTGCTACCGAGGAGTCGGCAAAGCAGGCTTTCGATGCCCTCGAAAAGGCGAGTGCAGACCTTATGGCAGGCGATTTGGCTGCGGTGGTTACCGCCCCAATTAGCAAGGAGTCGATGCAGAAGGTAGGTTTCGGCTTTACGGGGCACACCGAATACTTCGCATCGAAGGCGGAGGGTGAGCCGATAATGATAATGTGCAGCGACACCCTGCGCGTGGCGTTGCAGACGGTGCATATTCCAGTGGATAAGGTTGCTGAGTCGCTCTCGGCGGAGAAGATTACCGCTTCGCTTGTGGCGTTGCGCCAAACCTTGAAGCAGGATTTTGGCGTTGTTGAGCCACGCATTGCGGTCTTGTCGCTCAATCCTCACGCAGGAGATGGCGGTCTGCTCGGAAACGAGGAGGAGCAGATTATACGCCCTGCAGTACAAGAGGCTTCGAAGCAGGGAGTTTTGGCATTTGGACCGCTGGCAGCAGATGGATTGTTTGCAGGTGGCGGCTACGCGAAGTACGATGCTATACTTGCGATGTATCACGACCAAGGCTTGACACCATTCAAGGCGTTGTCGCCCGATGGCGTAAATTTTACGGCAGGTTTGAGCGTTGTTCGCACCTCGCCTGACCACGGCACAGCATTCGACATCGCAGGGAAGCGTATCGCCGATGCGCAGTCGATGCGCAATGCGATTTACGAGGCGATAGATATTGTTCGCCGCCGCAACGACTACAAGTATTGGAGCCGCAACCCACTCGAACATTTCGAGCGCGAGAAGGGCCGCGATGTTTCGATGCACGACCTGCAAGCCGCCGAAGAACGCCGAGCGCAAAAAGTTGCTGAAAAAGATTAAAAGGCCAATGGCTAATAGCCCCAAAAGAAAAACGCGCAACTGAGAGGTAATCCGTCTCGTGATTGTGGAGCCTCGAAGGCGCAAAACATAAACAATTAAAAAACTTATAAAAGCAGTATGATTAAAGTTTCGTTTCCCGATGGCTCGATTCGTGAGTTCGAGCAGGGGGTAACAGCCTATCAAGTTGCCGAGAGTATCAGCCCTCGTTTAGCTGCGGACTGTCTGGCTGCTTCGGTAGATGGTGCGACCGTAGATATGTCGCACGCATTGTCGCAGGATTGCGCTATCAAATTCTTCAAGTGGGACGATGCCGAGGGTAAGCACGCCTTC
>JAZRJD010000068.1:0-1834 GCA_045645625.1 Alistipes sp. | reverse complement strand
TTTTATGACCAAACCCAAGCGATATGTAATGCTTGTGCGCCCATCGGCACTCTCATATCTCGAGAAGTTAAGCATTAGGCATATTCGCCTTATAAAGTCGATATGGGGTGGCTACTGGAATGAGCCAAACACCGAGCGTTTTCGAAGTTGGGCCAAGGAGCATTGTGAGGCTGTCAAAGATATTCATTCGAGCGGCCACGCTGACATACAATCGTTGCAACGAATAGTTGAGTTCGTTCGACCAAAAACGATTGTACCCATACATACTGACGCCCCGAAACAATTTAGCGATATATTCGTAAATAACAATGTGAAATGCCTTGACGATAACGAGGTGTTGTATTGGTAATTTTAATATACGATGAAAATCCAATACGCCTCTGACCTCCATTTGGAGATGTCAGCCAGCAGACGATATATGCAAAATGTCCCATTTGATGTTGTGGGCGATGTGCTTGTGCTTGGGGGCGATATTGGCTATTTGTGCGATAAAACAATGCCCTGCCCAAAGTTTTGGGAGTGGGCATCGGCGAACTACCGTGAGGTGTTAATAGTGCCAGGTAACCACGAATACTACCAAAACTACGACATCTTGGCAAATGGCGACAGCTGGAGTCGTGAGATATTGCCTAATGTGCATTACCACCAGAACAAGGTTGTGAGGATTGATAATGTCGATTTCATTCTCTCAACCCTTTGGTCGCATATTCGCCCCGAGGACGAATTTGTTGTGCAACAAGGAATGTATGACTTTCGGCAGATTTTGTATAATGGTCGCCGTTTTACACCTGCCGACTTTAATGCCGAGCACGAGAAGTGTCTGGACTTTATCAAGCAGAGTGTAGCAGAGAGCACAGCCGAGCGTATCGTGGTGGTAACCCATCATCTGCCTACAATGGCAGTTGTTGCGCCAGAGCATAAGGGCAACTTGCTAAATAGTGCCTTTGCAACAGAGTTAGGCGACTTCATAGCAGATAGTCGTATCGATGTGTGGATTTTCGGGCACTCGCACGCCAACATAGATGCAACAATCGGCAATACCCGCATTGTCTGCAACCAGCTCGGCTATGTTTACTACCGAGAGAACCTCGGCGGTTTCGATGGCGAAAAGTTTATTGAGGTGTAAAATAAAACAGTGACTCTGCTAAAGTTATATTCAAACCTTAGCAGAGTCTTTTCGCGTTTACAGTAAATCCTCTTTTATTTCGCAAAATACTCATTCTTTAACCAATAGGCATAGATAGGATCCTGGAATGAGATTTCGCCAGCCTTGTTATCCAAAATATCATTCTTGATAAGAGCTGTCTTTGAGCGAGCTACAGATGTCGGAGATGATATTTGATAGCGGTGCATCACATCGGTTGAACTAATTGCCTTTTCGCCCGCAATAAGGGCTTTAAGGTAGTTCAGTTGCTGCGTTGTCAAGGTCTCGGTAATCGTTACAAACAATAGGCTTAATTGCTCTACCAATGCGGTGTGTGCCTCGCGGACAATTTCAACCGTACAGATATCCTTTGTTCGCAACCACGACTGCTGTGCAAGCTGCTGCGCGTAATAAGGATGGTTGTCTACAAGTTCTGCGATTAAGTGAGCTGCATCCTCATCAATTCGCTTGCCCGTATCCTCAAATCGGCTATTGAAGAACTCCACAAGATATGGCGTCTCAATCTTGTCAAGGAACATCAGGTTGCCAAACTTATAGAATGGTTTGGACGAGTGAGTGAATACCTCCAACAACATATGACGCTTGCTTCCGTAGAGGCAATATGCAACATGCTGATGCTGCTGCCAATGTGAGCGCAACTTCTTCTGGAAATAGTCAGGATCGGCAAAC
>JAZRJD010000067.1:0-3481 GCA_045645625.1 Alistipes sp. | reverse complement strand
AAAATCTGCGAAAGATACTGGCGATGACCGTTGCACTTCTGATAACCAGTTCTACGCTTCTTCTTAAACACCAAGACCTTGTCGTCCTTGAGGTGCTTGAGAATCTTACACTTTACGCTAGCGCCTTTTACAACAGGTGCGCCAACCTTAACCTGACCGCCATTCTCTACGAGCAGGACCTTGTCGAAGCTCACAGACGAGTCAACCTCGCCCGCAAGACGGTGAACAAAGAGCTTACGACCTTTCTCAGCCTTGAACTGCTGACCTGCAATCTCTACTATTACAAACATTTAACTTAAAATTGTTATGTGTTGAACATAATTCAGCCCGCAAAGATACAACAAAATTTTATAATAAAAAACAAAACCCGAAAAATTTGCAAGAAGATTGAAAATTGTAGGAGAACTGACGCTGCGGAGCGAGGGCAGAGGGTGCTTGCACACTATGCCGAGCCGCGAGGAAGAAAAGACTGCGGAGCAGGATTAACTGAGAACTGACGCTGCGGAGCGAGGGCAGAGGGTGCTTGCACGCTCTGCCGAGCCGCGAGGAAGAAAAGACTGCGAAGCAGGATTAGCGGAGAGCGGAGAACTGAAAAGGAGACCTCGCACCCCATAACCCCTATAATCGTTGCGCCTTGACCGCTCTCGGAGTTTGTAACCCCCGACCGCTATATCTAAAATCCCCAATCCGAGGCGTTAAACGAAGCCTCTACCGAGTCTGGGATATCAGGGAAGAAGTTAAACTCATTTCCCGTAAGTTGCTCTATCTCATCGATTGAACGCATGTGCGCCTTACTCAATGTTGGCGATGTCGAGCCAGTCTGCTCGTCGGTGTCGGTATTCGAGAACCAGAAGCCTACGGCCTTCAATTCGCTTGCCGAACACTCCTGTATAGCCTTGCCTGTGTTGCCACTCTTTGTACGAAGTACAATCTTGTAGAAATGGGTAGGAACTACGCAACTCTTGCAGTACGATGGCAAGTCGTACATATTTGCATCGGTAGCTGTAGTGTTCTCGTTTGCAAAGTGTGCTCCCGAAACCACATAGAGGGTATCCGAGCAGACATAACTATCCAAAATCTTAGTTTCGGCAGCACCCCACAACTTTTGGAATGCACTGTCGTTTTGGCGTTGTGCTGCAACATTGCTCGAATAGAAGGTTTGAACATTTATCTCGGCAGGTTTATACTTATCGCCACAGCCGCGATAACTCGATGCCAACATATGACCTCTCTGCCATTGGTAGTAATCTCCGTATGTACCATATTCGTAGGTGCGCAATGAGCAGGTGTTGCCATTAATTGGATACATTATTGCCGATTGACTGTCGGTGAGATATGGGTCACGAGCCCAAGGGTCTTTATCAGGGCGAGTCTTGCCACCCTCTTGATATATAGCGTGTTGTGGATGTGCTATCCACATTGGCGAGTGGCGGCGTACATCGTAACAGTATGAGTAGTTTCGTACCCTCTTGTTGCTATTCACACTATTGCTCCAATGCGAGTTGTAGACATAGTCAGCCTTCGAGGTCTTTGCCTCTGGCAACTCGGCCCATCGGTAGTTGGCTGTCGCCTCGAACTCTACGCTCTGACCGCCTGCCGATGTCTCGAGGCGCAGATCGTCAATATTGTAGCCGTAGTTGGCGTTGGCATCGGTTGGCTCGATGCGGAAACTTACCTTTGCAACGCTGTTGGTGAGCGTGAATGATGCCTCGGCCAGAGTCCACACATTATATGAGGCTGAAGCTGTGTATTCCAATCTCTTCCACTCCGAGTCATTACCCTTGATGAAAAGGTTACACTGCGAGGCTTGGAATGCGGCACCAAACGAGAATGTCAAGTTCTTCTCGCCATTGGTTGCAATGTCGTGAACCTCTAAATAGTTTGTGCCCTCTGTTGGAGAGTATATACGCATATAACTGCCACTCGAAGCCCCTGTGTAGTGGCTTGCCGAGCCGTAGGAGTCGTTACGCATCTTGGCGTACGAGGCTTCGTAGCGCACATTGCTTGCGCCCTCGCCTGTGATGTTCTGCCACGCTGTACTCTGGTTTGCCCAATTGGTATATGAGGTGTCACCGTCGAGGTTGTCATAGTAGAGTGATGTGCCAGGAGTTGGTGTAGGAGTTGTACCACCACCTCCGCCATCTCCGCTCTTCGATGGTAAAATCTTTACTATGCCGACGAGAGATAGATTGCTTGGTGTGCGTATCACTATATTCTGGTTTGAAGTGGAGTTCATAGCGAGGACTTTTATCTCGTTTACTCCGGCTTCGCCATTCTTGGCAGAAAGCGTCACACTGCTCGATGCGATTATCATCCACGAGCCGTCGGTGTCGATGATAAAAGTGTTATCTGCCGTAGCATCAAAAGTGATCTCGGCAGGGGTAACTTTCAGGTAGGTTGCAACCTGGCTCTCCTCACCACCCGGAGTGGTGCAAGCAATGCATAAAACAGATAGCAATACCATCCATAGGTAGTTCAAATTTTTCATAGTGGTATGTGATTTAGGTGTTTGTTTTCCACAAAGTTATATATTTATTTCGGATATGCAAACAACCGCGCGTAGAATCTCGTAAATATTGCATATCGCGGGGTTTGGGGCTGATATTTGTATACGGCTTGTGAGGTGGCGAAATTCGGGTGCGACGGGCCGCCTTCACCCTCGAAAAATCGAAAAATTTTTGCCCCTCTCCCGAAAACGCTACACTTTGTTAATAACTCGCGATTTTGCCAAAACCGTGAAAATGCAAGCACTTAAAATACAATTAGTTACAAAATAAACGATAAATGTAAACTATTTTATCGCCAAAACCATAAGAAAAAAGAATAATAAACAGCTATCAAAATGGCTAAATCGCTGAAAAATCGGGGCAAAAAGGGTGAAAAAAGTTGCATATATATATTGTAATCCAAAAAAAATGCTTACCTTTGCGAGCCTTTTGGCACAATGAAATAGAGATTTGGGGCGTCAAACCCCCGTGATTATTAACAAATTAAAGGTTTAAAATGCCAACAATTCAACAGTTAGTTCGTAACGGCCGTACCAAGATGGAGGACAAGTCAAAGTCTCCAGCATTGGCTGCGTGTCCGCAGCGCCGTGGTGTTTGTACTCGTGTATACACCACTACGCCTAAGAAGCCAAACTCGGCTATGCGTAAGGTTGCGCGTGTAAGATTGACCAATGGCAAGGAGGTCAACGCCTACATCCCAGGAGAGGGTCACAACTTGCAGGAGCACTCGATTGTGCTAGTTCGTGGAGGTCGTGTAAAGGACCTTCCAGGTGTTCGTTACCACTTGGTTCGTGGTGCGCTCGATTCAGCAGGTGTTGACGGTCGTCGTCAGCGTCGCTCGAAGTACGGTGCAAAGCGTCCAAAGGCAGGTAAGAAGTAATCTAAATTTGACAAACAATTTTTTAACAGAGAAAGAAAATGAGAAAAGCTAAGCCAAGAAAGCACACTCTACTTCCTGATCCAAAGTTCAACGA
>JAZRJD010000066.1:0-6957 GCA_045645625.1 Alistipes sp. | reverse complement strand
GAGAACTTCGGTGGACACATGTACGCCGCAGGCTTGACCATGCGCCCCGAGAATGTCGAGGAGTTCAAACGCCGCTTCATCCAATATGTCGAGGTGAATATCAATCCGAAGAGCCTTATTCCACAGGTGGAGATTGACAGTATGCTCTCCTTTGCTGATATTACGCCGAACTTCTTCCGCGAGTTAAATCGCTTCCAGCCGTTCGGTCCGGGCAATAATCTTCCGATATTTGCCTCGGAGCAGTGCGTAAATGGCGGTGATGCACGATTGGTTGGGGCAGATGCGGAGCACTTGCGTATGGATTTGACCCAGCAATCTGCGCCTTCGGCGCGAATGCAGACCATCGCTTTCCAGCAACCTACACACTATGAGTGGGTGCGTGCCGGCAAACCAATCGATATCTGCTACCAGATTATCGAGAACAACTACCGTGGCAAAGCATCGTTGCAGTTGCGCATCAAAGATATCAAGAACGGTCAATAATCGATAGCGACTAAATAAGAGATAGCACCGAGTAATTCGGTGCTATCTCTTATTATATATTATATATATTGGTGTAGGGATTAAACGATACCCTGCTCCAACATTGCACGGGCTACCTTCAAGAAGCCTGCGATATTGGCTCCCTTAACATAGTTGGTGTAGTCGCCCTCATCGCCAGCCTTAACGCATGCCTCGTGGATAGACTGCATGATGTAGTGCAACTTCTCATCAACCTCGGCTGCCGACCACGAAATGTGCATAGCGTTCTGTGTCATCTCCAAGCCCGAAGTTGCCACGCCACCTGCATTTACCGCCTTACCCGGAGCGAACAAGATACGAGCCTTCTGGAAGGTTGCGATAGCCTCAGGAGTACAGCCCATATTCGACACCTCGGCAACGCACCAAGTGCCATTTGCGAGCAACTCCTCGGCATCGGCACCTGTCAACTCGTTCTGGAATGCGCAAGGGAGTGCGATATCGCACTTTACGCTCCAAGCCTTCTTGCCCGGAACAAAGGTTGCATCGGTGAACTTCTCGGCAAATGGAGCAACGATATTGCGATTCGAAGCACGCAACTCCAACATATAGTTAATCTTCTCGTCATTCATGCCGTTAGGGTTGAGAATTACGCCATCAGGTCCCGAGATTGCGATAACCTTTGCACCCAACTCGGTAGCCTTCTTCGCTGCGCCCCAAGCCACATTTCCGAAGCCCGAAATTGCAACCGTAGCACCCTTCAACTCCTTGCCTGCGCGGTTGAGCATGTGCTCCACAAAGTACAAAGCACCAAAGCCCGTAGCCTCAGGGCGAATCAACGAGCCACCCCAAGTCAAGCCCTTACCTGTCAAGACACCTGTATTATACTCGCGTGCCAACTTCTTATACATTCCGTACATGTAGCCAATCTCGCGACCACCTACACCAACATCGCCCGCAGGGACATCGGTATCAGGACCTATATTCTGCCACAACTCCAACATGAAGGCCTGGCAGAAGCGCATAATCTCTGCATCGCTCTTGCCCACTGGGTCAAAGTCCGAGCCACCCTTTGCACCACCCATAGGGAGAGTTGTCAAAGCATTCTTAAATGTCTGCTCGAAACCGAGGAACTTCAACATCGAAGGGTTTACCGCCTTGTGGAAGCGGATACCGCCCTTGTATGGACCAATTGCCGAATTAAACTGAATGCGGTAGCCAAGGTTTGTCTGAATCTCGCCATTGTCATCTACCCATGTTACACGGAAGGTGATGATGCGGTCAGGCTCAACCATACGCTCTACAATCTTTGCCTTCTCGAACTCAGGATGCTGATTGTAAACCTCCTCAATAGACTCCAATACCTCGCGTACTGCTTGCAGGTACTCATTTTCGCCCGGGTGCTTGCGCTCCAAATCGAGCATAATCTCATTAACTTTCATAATTTTGCTCATTTTTAAAGTTACTACTAAACTGTATGTTTTTTCTTTGCTGTTACGCTTTGCGCTGTGGAGGGATTATGAAAGTAAATGAATCATCTCTAAAATCCCTCCAAACCTCCCTTTGCAAAGGGAGGCTTGTCTCTACGCTTCGCTCCGCTCCAATAAAATTTCTGTATATTAAAGTTACTACTAAACTGTATGTTTTTTCTTTGCTGTTACGCTTTTCCCGAACTCCGACCCTTGTCAAGGTGCAACCTTAATAGGGGTTGTAGGGGTTATAGGGGCGGGCTTTCAGCCCCTTAATAGGGGTAATAGGGTGCGCGGTTTCCTTTTCAGTTCTCCGCTCTCAGTTCTCCGCTCTCAGTTCTCCGTTAATCCTGCTTCGCAGTCTTTTCTTCCTCGCGGCTCGGCATAGTGTGCAAGCACCCTCTGCCCTCGCTCCGCAGCGTCAGTTCTCCGCTCTCCGTTATCCGTTATCTAAACCTCCACAAGGTTGTGTTTTATGGCATAGACCACAAGGCTTGCCGTATTCTTCGAGCCAGTCTTTTCGAGGATATTCGCGCGATGCGAATCTACCGTGCGCTTCGAGATAAAGAGGTTGTCAGCAATCTCCTGCGTGGAGAGTCCACGGCAGATGCCGAGCAAAACATCTATCTCGCGCTCGGAGAGTATCTCCACCTCCTCGTTGCGGCGCATTGCCCCCGAAATAGCCTGCATTACTGCTTGGCAGATATACTCCTCGTTAGCCACTACGGCGTTTATCGCTGCAAAGACCTCGTCAATGGAGGAGTCCTTCAACAAAAACCCCTTCGCCCCCGCTGCGACCATCTGCGAATAGTACCTCTCATCGCCAAACATCGAGAGGCAGATAATCTTCAAATCGGGGTTGCGCTCCAATGCCAACATCGTAGCCTTGTCGCCCGAGAGGGTTGGCATCGCAATATCCATAAATACCACATCTGCCGTCATCGCCTCCTCGTTTGCGAGGAACTCTGCGCCATCGCCCGACTCGGCAACCACTCGGCAACCATTGTTGCCATCAATCAACCCACGCAATCCGTTACGAAAGAGGGTGTGGTCATCTACCAATGCTATTTTTATCTCTCTTGCCATTGCGTTTACGCTGTTTCTGTATCGGGGTCTCGCTCTGCGTGATGCTTATATGTGCCACCACCTGCATACCCGAGCCCTCCTTGCTTCTTATCTCTATATCGCCATTCAGCGAGTCGATGCGCGAGGTTATATTCGACAACCCCATACCGCACGACATCACCGCATCGGGATTAAATCCGCAGCCATTATCCTTGTAGTGCAGCGAGAGTATATCGTCACTCAATACCAGCAGGATATCTATTTTCGAGCACTTCGAGTGCTTCAACGAGTTGTTTATCAACTCGCATACTACGCGATAGGTCACCACCTCGACATTGTTGTCGAAACGCTCCTCGTGGAGGTTGGTGTTGAACTCGATATCCACCGTATGCAGAGCCGATATTCGCGATATGAAGTTGTGCAGCCCCTGCGCCAAGCCGAAGTCTGTCAATACCTGCGGTGACATATTGCTCGATATCTCGCGCACGGAGCGAATAGCCTCGTCAATCACAAAGCGGCTGTTCTGCAATATCTCGCGTTGCTCCTCGCTCATATCCTTGGTCGAGAGTGCCGAGAGTGACATCTTCGCCGAGGAGAGCAGAGGTCCCAAACCATCGTGCAACTCCCTCGCAAACTGCGAACGCGAACGCTCCTCGGTGCGTAGCACTGCCGAGAGTATGCGCTTATTCATCACCGAGCGTTGTTCGCTCAACCTGTCGATATGATTTACGAGTCTGTTGGCAAAGAGTACGGCTATGACGATACATAGCGAAATGACTATATCGGCAATGATGAAGTGCGAGATATTGATGTCTTCATCGGGTCCGATTATCATATACAGATGCTGCCCGAACGAGATGGTAAAGCCGATAATGCACAATATCCATATTACGCTATACTTGGTGCGGCGGATAAGGTGTGTGGCGTAGCCGATAGCCAGTAACTGAACTACCATTATCACCACCATTACTATCTTCAACCCTATGCCAAGCATAACTCTTAATGGTTATAGTATCCGCTTCAATTGCTCCATTTGGCTGTATGCCGTTAAATCGACCTGCACCGGCACTACCGATACATATCCGTTTGCCAAAGCCCACTCATCGGTCTCCTCCGCCTCGGGCTCGGCATTCGAGAATGCCCCCGTAAGCCAGAAGTATTCGCGACCGTGCGGGTCGGTGCGCTTGTAAAACTCCTCGCGCCAATATCCGCGAGTCTGGCGCGAGAGGCGTATGCCCTTAATCTCCGCGCAAGGGATATTCGGAACATTGACATTGAGACAGAGCGGACGAGGTATCTCACCGTTTAGTACAGCCCCGACAATCTGCGCTCCATACTTCATCGTACCCTCGAAATCGGCATCGAGGTCGTGGTCCGTAAGCGAGAGTCCGATGCTCGGGATATTGTAGAACGCCGCCTCGATGGCAGCACCCATAGTCCCCGAATAGAGAACATTTACCGCCGCATTCGAGCCATGGTTGATGCCCGAAATAACCAAATCGACCTTCTCGTCACGGAAAAGGTGGTCGAAAGCCATCTTTACACAATCGACCGGCGTGCCGTTGAGTGAATATACCGTCACCCCCTCTTCCTCGCGCACTTTGCGGAGATATAGTGGGTTGTATATCGTAATTGCCTGACTCATACCGCTTTGTGGTGCATCGGGTGCAATGGCGATAACGCGACCGAATTGTCGTGCCACCTCAATTGCCGCCGCAAACCCCTTGCTGCGGTAACTATCATCGTTGGTCAGAAAAATAAGCCTATCTCTACTCATACTACCGCAAAGGTAGTAAAAAAACAAAAATGGTGTATCGAATCGGGCAGAAAAACTTGTTTTTAGTGGTAAAATTAGGTAATTTTACATAGAAATAGGAGAACTGAGAACTGAGAGCGGAGAACTGAGAAAGCAGGTAGCGCACCCCAGTAAAGCACCGCAGGTGCGCCCCCAGTAAAGGGCGGAACGCCCGCCCCCAGTAACCCCCAGAAATCCTTGCGCCTTGACCACTCCCTACACCAAACAGTTTCCCAATACGGGACTCGCACTACGCAGATAAGTCTGCCGAGGCGCAACACGCTGACCGAGTCCTATTCGGGCAAACGAAAAAGGAGCCCTCCGAAGAGAACTCCTTTTGAGGTGCCCAGAATAGGACTCGAACCTACACGCCTCTCAGCACTCGCACCTGAAACGAGCGCGTCTACCATTTCGCCATCTGGGCTTTGCGACTGCAAAGGTAACTATTTTTTCTCTAACTGCAATAATTTCGCCCCAACTTTTAACTTTTATCTTTGCACTTTTAACTTTTTTGACTATATTTGTTGTAGTAAACCAAGTGGAGAGTTGGCGGCTATATATTTTCATATACCCTTTTGTAAGCGGTTGTGCGGATATTGCGATTTCTTTCGCAGTGTCAAGTTGAGATATATGCCCGATGTTGTTGAGGCTATGCATCGCGAACTTGCCGAGCAACAAGAGTTCCTACACGATAAAACCATTCGTACAATCTATTTCGGCGGTGGCACACCCTCGCTGCTTGATCCGTGCGAGATAGAGCGATTTGTCGAGCAGGTGCGCAAGCAGTTCGATTGTTCGGACTTGGAGGAGGTTACTATCGAGGTCAATCCCGATGATATTACCCCTGTATATATCGCCGAGTTGCGCAGAACATCGGTCAATCGTATCTCGATGGGGGTGCAGTCGCTCGATGATGGTTGCTTGCAGTTTATGGGGCGCAGACACTCGGCTCAACAGGCGGTCGAGGCGGTGAAGATGCTGCAAGAGGCGGGGTACGACAATATCTCGGTAGACCTGATTTTCGGAGTTGAAGGCTTTGGCGCAGAGTCGTTAGCACGCACATTGCAGGGTATGTTGGCGATGAATGTACAACATATTTCGGCATACCATTTGACAATTGAGGAGAATACTCGTTTTGGTCGTATGTTGTCGCGTGGCGAACTGCACGAAACTGCGGAGGAGCGTAGCGAAGAGGAGTTTTTGCAGGTGCATAACGCATTGACTGCCGCGGGATTTGAACACTACGAGGTCTCGAACTATGCGCTGCAAGGCTACCGCTCGAAGCACAACTCCTCGTACTGGCACGATGTCGAGTACCTCGGTATCGGCACGGGTGCGCACTCCTACAACGGAGCGATGCGCCGCTGGTGCGAACAGCCGATTGAGGAGTATGTCGGCGGTGTGGAGTATGGCTCGGAGATGCTCTCCGAGAGGGATAAGTTGAACGAATATGTGATGACCTCGCTGCGTTGCGCAGAGGGGTTATCGCTCGATAGGGTAGAGCGGTATTTCGGTTTGGCGGAGCGCGAAAAGTTGGAGCGCGAAGCGGCTGAAACGGGCGTTGCGGAGTTGTTGATAAACAATAACGGTAATCTGCGAATTACGCCCGAGAAAATGCTCCTATCAGACCTCGTGATAACGGCACTGATAGAGGTCTGAATGCGCCCCATAATATATATGGTATAAATTATTAAAAAATTTTAATAAATACTTTGTTTTTATCGTTTAATAGTCGTATCTTTGCGGCAAAATTTGGAAACAAACAACAAATTATCAGATAATTATGAGTGAAGTAAAATTTAATCCGGATATCCTCTTCGAGGTCAGTTGGGAGGTATGTAACAAGGTCGGCGGTATTCACACTGTGTTGGCTACAAAGGCGTTGACCGTTACAAAGCAGTTGGGCGATAGATACATCACTATCGGTCCCGATTTTTCGCAGGATAGCGAGGTGTCGGAGTTTGTGGAGGATCCAATGTTGATGAAGACTTGGAGACAGTCGCTCTACAACGATGGCATTCGTGTTCGTATTGGTCGTTGGAATGTATGTGGTAACCCTATCGCAATACTTATAGATTTCACAACCCTCTTCTCGAACAAAGACGAGGTGTTGAAGGAGTTGTGGGAGAACTACGGTGTAGATTCTATCTCGGGTCAGTGGGACTATGT
>JAZRJD010000065.1:0-9768 GCA_045645625.1 Alistipes sp. | reverse complement strand
CAAGAGTTTTATCGAGATTAACTTCGTAGAGACGCCAGAGGCAGTTGAAATCTTCTCGACAGCCAAGAGTAGTAACGACATATTGTTGCGTCTATCGGCATTGACAGACAAACCTCTAATCAAGGGCGATACGATAATCTTCTTTGATGAGGTGCAAAAGTGTCCAGAGATCGTGACAGCGATAAAATTCCTTGTTGATGATGGTAGATATCGTTACATATTGAGTGGCTCGTTGCTCGGTGTAGAGCTTAACAACCTTCGATCTGTGCCAGTGGGTTATATGGATATCAAAGATATGTATCCGCTGGATCTCGAAGAGTTCATGTGGGCAGTTGGTGTAAATAAAGATATTATTGCGGCACTAAAATCAGCCTGGGATAATAAGCAACCCGTAGATGATTTTATCCATCGTAAGATGATGGAGGTATTTCGCTTGTATCTCATAGTAGGAGGTATGCCAGATGCTGTCAACGCCTACAATGCGAACAACAATCTCCAGGATGTAATGGAAAAACAGAGGGAGATAATTCGTTTGTACCGCAAAGATATCTCGCAGTATGATTCAGAACGACAACTGAGTATTAAAGAGGTCTTTGATCTCATCCCATCGGAGCTCAACGCTAAAAATAAACGCTTTATCATTAAAGACCTTAATGAGAAAGCCAGAATGGAGAAATACAAAGACGAGTTCTTGTGGTTGAAGGATGCAGGAGTTGCCCTACCTGTGTATAATATTGAGGAGCCCAAGTCTCCATTGAAGTTGGCAAGTTTGAGAAATCTATTTAAGTTGTTTTCAAACGATGTTGGATTGCTAGCGTGTCAATACTCGGATGGTATTCAATTGAAGATATTAGCTGGCGATGACACGATTAACCACGGCTCAATTTTCGAAAATGTTGTGGCGCAAGAGCTTCTTGCTCACGGGTTCAATGAACTGTATTACTACAATAGCAAAAAGATGGGCGAGGTTGATTTTGTGGTAGAACTCAACGGAGAGGTGTTCCCTATTGAGGTTAAATCTGGAAAGGACTATGCTCGTCATCGTGCGCTTAATAACATCCTTGATTGCCAGGAATACACCATTCCAGAGGCTATTGTCTTATGCAATGACAACTACTCAATAAAAGAGAGGGTTGTCTACGCTCCTATATATATGGTGATGTTTATTCAAAAAGAGCAATCTATCGATGTGAGGTATCGTTTGGACCTAACTGGATTGTAATTCTATCATACATATTTAATTATAATAGGAGAATTATCTAGGTCATTAAAAAAGATACTATGATGTTGTGAGTCTGATTCGGTGAGCATATGCCAAGAAGTTAACCAGTTACCTAGAAAACAATTAGTTGAATAATAAAAAGATAAACATATGATCAAGTCAATTGATACGCCCATTGCCGACATTCTTAGAGGAATAGATAATGGTACGATACAATTGCCCGACTTTCAGCGTGGCTGGGTATGGGAAGATAATCGAATACGAGCACTAATTGCAAGTATAAGCAATGCATATCCCGTTGGTGCTGCAATGTTCTTGGATGCTACGGGAGACAATGTGCATTTCAAGAGCAGACTGTTCGAGGGTGTTAACGCCTCTCATTCGTCAGTCTCGCCTAAAACGCTCGTACTCGATGGACAGCAGCGTACGACGTCCATCTATCGTTCTATGTATTGCAAGTCTGCGGTAAAAACAATGGATTCAAAGAAGAAACCTATTTCAAGATATTACTACTTGAACATTCCATTGTGTTTGGATACATTAACCGATAGAATTGATGCTGTGGTCTCTGTACCCGAAGACAAAGTTATTAGAGAGAACATCGGCAGGGATATAAAGTTAGATTTATCCACTCCCGAGATGGAATACGCAAACCACTATTTCCCATTGAATATAATATTTGATGCCGCTGCAACGATGCAATGGCAGCGTAAATATTGCAGATATCACAATTCTGAAGAGGCTGATAATAATTGGGATACATTCTACGAGAAGATACTTTCTCCAATGATGCAATACCAAATTCCTGTGATCGAATTGGGTAGTGATGTACCCAAAGAAGCTGTTTGTCAGGTATTCGAGAATGTTAACCAAGGCGGTGTGTCATTGACAGTGTTTGAGTTAGTGACAGCAACTTTTGCTGCTGACAACTTCGAACTTCGCAAAGATTGGGATTCTATTTGGGGCGTGTTGAAGAATGACAAAGTGATGCAGTACAAAAATAATCAACCTGCATTTACGGGAACCGACTTCCTTACTGCAATAACCTTGCTTAATAACTATAAACTATGGCAAGCAGGCAAACGAGGAGGCATAAGCTGCAAAAAGAAGGATGTTCTGCGACTACAATATGAGGAATATAAAGAGCACAAAGATGCATTAATAGAAGGTCTTAATGAAGCTATCAAATTCATCAAGGAACAGTGTATCTATACATCGGTAGACTTACCTTATACCTCACAAATTATTCCATTAGCCGTTACTTTTGCAATAGATAAGAACTTATGGTTTAATGCCAAAAACAAAGCAAAACTAACACAATGGTATTGGTGTGGTGTATTTGGTGAATTGTATGGAGGTGCAAATGAAACTCGATATGTTACCGATGTGCAAGGATTGGCAAGATGGGCTCAAGATGATAATGACCTACCTGACACAGTACAGCGCTCAAATTTCTTTGCATCTCGTCTAAACCAGCTTACAACACGCAATAGTGCAGCATACAAGGGTGTGATGGCTTTAATATTGAAGAATCACTGCAAAGACTTCATATCGGGTTCAGAGATGGACTTTGCATCATATGTAGGCGAAGCTACAGATATTCATCACATATTCCCAGCCAACTACTGTGAGCAACAAGGAATAGATATAAAACTGTGGAATAGTGTGATTAACAAAACCCCTATATACGCTCGCACAAACAGAATAATAGGCGGATATGCTCCGACTAAATATCTTAGTAGTATTGAAAGAAATCACGGTGTAGCAACTGCCGATTTGAACAATTATTTAGAGTCTCATTTAATAGATGTTGAGGCGATAAGAAAAGATGATTTCGATACTTACTTCCAGAACAGGGCTAACGCAATATACGACTTGATTGAGAAGGCTACAGGTAAGATGGTTGCGGGTCGAGAAAATAAGGATGCCTATTCAGAAGATGAAGTTGGTGATGAGGAGCAAGAAATCTTTTTGTAATGTAAATTTTAATAGGAATTAGCAGGGGCAAAGACCTCTGCTATTTTTTTGTGTACAAAATTGATAAAATTATAAAAATCCATAAACCTTCCTATTAAAAGCCACCTACTCTAAATTAAAAACGATGAATTATGGAATATGTAGCAATTGAAAAGAGTGAGTACGAGCAGTTGCTCGGCTCCATCAAGAAGGCTGCAACGGAGATTCGTGCCATTGCAGAGGAGTGTAGCATCAATTCGGAGTGGGTGGAGAATAGTGAATTGGCGGAGATTCTCGGACTCTCAAAACGCCAGTTGCAGGGTTATCGTGAGCGAGGTGTTCTGGGCTTCTCGACAATCGGGCGCAAGATTTACTATCGCCGTGCCGAGGTGGAGAAACTTATTAAAATCAACACAATAAAAGGTAAATAGTATGAACTTGGTATTTAACGAAAATTTACGGGAGGCGCTCGGCGACCTCGCGAAGGTTGATGCCGGCATTGAGCAGATTCGAGCCCTATGCCGCCCTGTACTGAATGGAGAACATTACTTGTCAGGCGAAGAGGTTTGCAAGGCTTTGCGAATCACTAAACGCACATTGCAGCAGTATCGTGATGATGGACTTGTGTCGTTTGTCGCACTGCCAGGCAAGATGCTCTACAAAGAGTCGGATATTTTGGCTCTGCTACAACAAAATTATGTTCCCGCTTTTATGTACGAAAATCGAGGAAATTTATTACCTTTGTAGCAGTAGAAAACAGCCGATAAAGAGTAGTGAAAAATGGTGAATTATGGCCGTGTGCAATTCGTGAACATCGGATTAGGCTAAACATCAATAATACTAAAACACAATAGGTTACACGCTTGATAATGTTTCCTGGTGGCACCACTTGAAGAAAACGACAAATTAGTCAAAACGCTGTATTTCAACAAAATACAGCGTTTTTCTTTTGTCTAAATATTACATTAAAGCATATAATTCTGGCTTATTGGTCAAAATAGTACATAAAATCGGGGCTGTTTTTGTTTATTGGTCAAAAATAGTGCATAAATGCGGGTAATTGCCCGCATTTATCACTTGTATTTGAGCTTGAAATACTCGTCTATTAAGAGCCTGCAAAGGCTAGTAAGGGTTATTAGTGTTCTAAAAACAATAAATTCAAAAACGATTTTAATGTTTTTACCTTTAATTCTCAATTGTCAATTCTCAATTATCTCTTCGGCGTAAAGCCTTGCGCTTGCAGTGCGATATCCTTACCATCGGGCGTTACAAGGTATGCACCCGTACTCTCGGCAGTGATATGACCGATAATATCGATACAACCGAGCGACATTATCTGCTCACGCTTGTCGAGTGGCACGGTAAAGAGCAGTTCGTAATCCTCGCCACCATTCAGTGCTGCCACCACAGGGTCCATATTCATCTCCTCCGCCAATGCCGTAGTCTGCTTCGCCAACGGCATACGCTCCAAGTAGATACGCGCACCGCACTTCGAGGCCTTGCAAATCTGCAACACCTCCGAAGCCAAGCCATCGGTAATATCAATCATCGAGGTAGGCACAATGCCCTCCTTGCGCAACGACTCCACCATATCGTAGCGTGCGCGAGGTTTCAGATATCGCTGCAACAGATACTCGTAGCCCTCAAATTGCGGTTGCGGATTATCCACACCCTGCAACACTCTGCGTTCACGCTCCAACAGTCGCAAACCCATATACGAGGCTCCGAGGTTGCCGGTAAGGCATATCAAATCGTGCTCCTTTGCGCCACTACGATAGGCAATTTCGCTCTTTTTTGCACGACCTACGGCGGTGATATTCACAACAAAGCCCGTCATCGATGCCGAGGTGTCGCCACCAACCAAATCTACGCCCGCCTCTTTGCAGGCGAACTCCACGCCCTCGTAGAAGTCGTCGAGAAACTCGACCGAGAGCTTCGACGAGATGCCGAGCGAGAGGGTTATCTGCTCGGGTACGGCATTCATCGCCACAACATCGCTGATACCCTTTGTTACCGCCTTATAGCCGAGATGCTTCGGCGGAAAGTAGGTCAGGTCGAAGTCGATACCCTCCAACATCGAGTCGGTAGATACGACAATCGCCCTATCCTTCGATGCCTCGATTACGGCAGCATCGTCACCAACGCCGCATATTGTCGATTTGTTGCTCTTCTGAAATTTGGCGGTGAGGCGGTCAATCAACCCGAACTCACCCAACTCTGCTATTTCGGTTCTACCTTTTGCCATTTTAATTGAGAATTGAGAATTAAAGGTAAAAACAATAAATCGTTTTTTGCTTTATATATTGTCTTTTCCGTTATTAGAGATACTTCTCCACTACTGCGCCGATTCTCTCTGCCACCTCCTCGATAGTTCCTAACGAAGGTACGCTCTCGAACTTGCCCTGTGCGCGGTAGAAGTCCGCTACGATTGCGGTCTGTGCGTTGTAGATGTCGATACGGTTGCGGATAATCTCCTCCGACTGGTCATCGGCACGACCCGAATCCTTGCCACGAAGAAGAATACGCTTTACGAGTTCCTCCTCGGGTACCTCCATATTAATCATCACAGCCACCTTCTGTCCGTGCTTGGCGAGAATCTCATCGAACGCCACAGCCTGCGCCGTGGTGCGAGGGAAGCCATCGAAGATTACGCCTCTGCCCTCGTTGTGTGTTGCGACATAGTCGGCAACCATATCGATAACGAGTTGGTCGGGAGCGAGTTCGCCACGCTCGATGCACGCCTGCATCTGCAAGCCGAGTTCGGTCTTTGCGGCAATCTGCTCACGAATAATATTTCCTGTCGAGATATGACGAAGCGAGAAACGCTTCTCCAAGAGTTCAGACTGAGTGCCTTTGCCACAGCCCGGAGCACCAAATAGTACGATATTCAGCATTTTTCTATGCGATTTTTAATTCCATCTGCAAAGATACGAAATAATTAAGAATTGAGAATTAAGAATTAAGAATTATTTTGCTACTTTTGTAAAGTTTTATTGCAATAACTATGACGATTTACAGAGTAATGGAGTGTTCCACGGAACTTGCGGAGGCCTTTGCGAGGTTGCTTCCGCAGTTGTCGGTTACGGCGAAACTGCCAAGCGAGGAGCATATCGGAAATATCCTATCCAACCCAAATAACCACCTCTTTGCAGCCAAAGTGGAGGGCAAAATTGTGGGAATGTTATCGCTTGTGGTGGTCGATATTCCGACCGGTCGTAAGGCGTGGATTGAGGATGTGGTGGTCGATAGCGAGGCGCGAGGTCTGCATATTGGGCGGGCTCTTGTCGAGAGGGCTATTGACGAGTCGCAATCGCTCGGAGCAAAGAGCGTTAATCTTACCTCCAACCCTTTGCGCAAGGCAGCACACGCTTTGTACAAGAAATGCGGATTTGAGGAGTACGACACAACGGTATTTAGAATAAAGTGTTAAAAATGTCTATTTTTGTATAAAAAAGTTTTCCGCTTTCGGCTTTCTGTTTTCCGCTTTTTTGTATATTTGCGCCTTGATAACTCTTTTACAATATGGGAATATCTCTTAATAAGGTTTCTATCGCCACAACCATCAAGGAGTATATCCTGATGGCTTTCGGTATGTTCCTCTATTCGTTTGGTTGGATATGTTGCATCCTTCCGGCAAATGCAGCGGGTGGTGGTGCAACAGGTCTTTCGCTCATCCTCTATCACATTACAGGTGGAGCAATTTCAATTGGTACAATGGTACTGATTATCAATGCCATACTTCTCGTTATTGCAGGATTTGTCGTGGGCTGGAACTTCGGTATCAAGACCATTTACTGCGTAGTTGTGATGTCTGTCATCATGCACTTTTTGCAGATATGGTTCACCACACCCGATGGCTGGGTTGCACAGATTATCACTGTACGAGATGCGCTGACAGTACCCGACGGCACAATTGTGGATCTGTTCAACCTCAAAAATCGTCTGCTCTCGGCAATCCTCGGAGGTATCTGCTCGGGTATCGGAGTGGCGATGTGTTTCCAGCAGGGTGGCTCTACCGGAGGCTCGGATATCGTCGTGATGATTGTAAATAAGTTCTACACTATCTCTTACGGCAAGTTTATCCGTTTGACCGATGGTGTAATCATCTCGTCGGCACTCTTCTTGCCAGATGTTGGTATTGACGGTGTAATCTATGGTTTTGTCATGGTTGCCGTATTTAGTTATACGGTCGATATGATATTGTCGGGTAACCAGCAGTCGAGCCAAATTTTTATCGTTTGCAAGGACTATAAGGCTATGGCTGATGCCATCAACAACGAGGCAAAGCGTGGTGCTACGGTGATCGACTCGATGGGTTGGTACTCGAAGGACCAATCAAAAATTGTGATGTGTGTATGCCGTAAGCGCGACTTGGCAATGGTGTTGAAAGTTGTTCGCGCAGTAGACCCCGATGCCTTTATTACAATTGGCTCGGTAATGGGTGTTTATGGCAAGGGTTTCGATGCCCTGAACAAAGTTTAATATAGGATATACAACATTCAAAACCGCCCATTGACGATGCTCAGTGGGCGGTTTATTGATTTTTTCGGGGAGTTTGTTGAATTTATTTTTGTGGGTGAATTTTTCAGCCTATATTTGTCCTACGAAAGAGATGTAAACACTAAAAAACATCGTTGTGAGGCGAGGTAAACCGGCTTTTTTCCACTTGTTCATTTCTTCACCCACCCAAACCGGCATCAAGTAGAACTCCCTCTCAGAAAGTGGCTCTCCGACATTGCGTTGGAGAGCCACTTCTATACTATTTCAGAATATCTTGCAGATTCTCGATTGTGACCTCGGTAAAGTCATCTACGCACATCGATGCGCCAGCATTCGACAGCACCTCGGCGGTGGCAGTGGTCGTTATGGCAAGACATCTGCAACCCGCCGCAAGTCCCGAGACTATGCCATTTACGGCATCCTCGACAACGATACACTCCTCCGCCTTCAAGCCGAGCAGTTCATGCGCCTTCGTAAAGATTTCGGGATGAGGTTTTCCGTGCGTAACATCGCTACCGCTAATCGAGCCGTCAATCAAGTCGACAATACCCAACTCCTCGATTATCATCTCGACATTCTCACGGCATCCAGACGAGCCAATCGCACACTTCACACCCGCCTTCTTTGCCTCGCGCAACAACTCTATAAGTCCAGCAATCGGCTTAATATGAGGTCGATATATATCACGATAAACCTCCTCTTTTTCGCGATTGAGTCTATCCAAGCCATACTCAGCCACAACCTCCTCGCCCAAGATCATCGGAAAGATATCGTTGCTATGCATACCGTTGATTTTCAGCGTCACCGGCTCCACTAAGGTAAAACCCTCACGCTTGGCATAGGCATCAAAAGCCATAAAGTGATACGCCAGATTATCGACCAGCGTACCGTCCATATCGAATATCAATCCCTTTAACATAATCCGTTAGAATAATTCTCCCTCTCTTTCCGGCTGCGTCAATCCCAAGTGCTTATATGCCAACTCGGTAGCCTCGCGACCTCGTGGCGTGCGCTTCAAGAAGCCCTCCTTAATGAGGAACGGCTCGTAGACCTCCTCGATAGTGCCAGCATCTTCGCTCACCGCCGTAGCGATAGTATTCAAGCCGACAGGACCGCCGTTGAACTTGGCGATAATGGTCGAGAGTATCTTGTTGTCCATCATATCCAAGCCTCGCGAGTCGATATTCAACGCCTCCAACGCCATACGGGTAATTGCCAAGTCGATGCAACCTTCGCCCTTGACCATTGCAAAATCGCGCACACGGCGCAACAGCGAATTGACAATACGAGGCGTACCGCGTGAGCGCAAAGCAATTTCGAGTGCAGCATCATCGTCAATCGACACGCCAAGAATCGATGCAGAACGCTTCACAATGCGGCTCAATACCTTCGAATCGTAGTACACCAAGTGGCACTGAATACCAAATCGGGCACGCAAAGGCGAGGTCAAAAGACCGCTTCGGGTAGTTGCTCCGATAAGGGTAAATGGTGCAAGTTCAATCTGGATAGAACGCGCTGACGGTCCTTTGTCGAGCACGATATCTATCTTGAAATCCTCCATTGCCGAGTAGAGATACTCCTCGACAATAGGTGATAGGCGGTGAATCTCGTCAATAAAGAGCACATCGCCTGCCGAAAGGTTTGTCAAAAGACCTGCGAGGTCGCCCGGTTTGTCGAGTACAGGACCCGAAGTAACCTTCAACTGCGCACCCATCTCGTTGGCGATAATGTTCGCCAAGGTGGTCTTACCAAGTCCCGGAGGACCGTGTAACAAGGTGTGGTCGAGCGAGTCGCCACGCATCAGTGCCGCCTTAATAAAGACACGCAAGTTCTCGACAATTTTCTCCTGACCGGAAAATTGCTCTAACTCCTGCGGGCGGATTCTACCCTCGAACTCGCTATCGCTCTCGATTCGTCTATCCATATTATTAGCTGTTAGCCATCGGCTTTTAGCCATTAGCTATTTTATAATTCTCAATTCTCAATTTTTAATTCTCAATTGAGCCTCTGGCTCTTGTGACTCCGAGCGGATTCGAACCGCTATCGTAAGAACCGGAATCTTAAATTCTATCCATTGAACTACGGAGCCA
>JAZRJD010000064.1:0-55480 GCA_045645625.1 Alistipes sp. | reverse complement strand
TCGTCTTCGATTTTCTCGAACAAGAGCGATGGCTCGCCAATGTGGTGTCCCGCAGCGAGCAAATTCATTGCACCAAGTTGCTCCCAACCGAACTTCTCGCATGCCAACATATTCAAAATCTTGGCTGCCGAGAATGGCATAAACGGCTCAATAGCGATAGCAATATTTGCAGTGATTTGAAGTGCGATATTAAGAATTGTCTTAACGCGCTCGGCATCGGTTTTAATCAACTTCCAAGGCTCGCTGTCAGCGAGATACTTGTTGCCGATACGGGCGAAGTTCATCGCATCTTTCAACGCCTCGCGGAAACGATAGTTCTCGATATTCGACTCCAATGAAGCCTTGATAGAGGACAACTCGGCGATTGTATCTCGGTCATAATCAGTGAGTTCGCCACATGCAGGCACCTCGCCATCGTAGTACTTCTTGGTAAGCACCAACGCACGATTTACGAAGTTGCCAAGCACTGCCACCAACTCGTTGTTGTTGCGTGCCTGATAGTCCTTCCATGTAAAATCATTATCCTTGGTCTCAGGGGCGGTTGCGCACAATGCGTAGCGCAAAACATCCTCCTTGCCAGGGAAATCAACGAGGTACTCGTGCAACCAAACGGCCCAATTGCGAGAGGTCGAAATCTTGTCGCCCTCCAAGTTCAAGAACTCGTTGCTTGGCACATTCTCAGGCAAGATGTAGCCACCGTGAGCCTTCAACATCGAAGGGAAAACGATGCAGTGGAATACGATATTATCCTTACCGATGAAGTGAACGAGCTTTGTATCCTCGCTCTTCCAATACTTCTCCCAATCTGGCGTAAGGTCCTTTGTAGCAGAGATATAGCCAATTGGAGCATCGAACCAAACATACAAAACCTTACCCTCGGCACCCTCAACCGGAACAGGAATACCCCACTCCAAGTCACGGCTTACGGCACGAGGCATCAAGCCACCATCAAGCCAGCTCTTGCACTGACCGTAGACATTCGATTTCCACTCCTTGTGACCTTCGAGAATCCACTCGCGGAGCATCTGCTCGTATTGGTCGAGTGGCAGGTACCAGTGCTTTGTTTCGCGCTTTACAGGGGTTGCACCAGAGAGTGTCGAGCGTGGATTTACCAACTCGTCTGGCGAGAGGGTCGAGCCACACACCTCGCACTGGTCGCCGTAGGCACCCTCGGCACCACACTTAGGGCAAGTGCCTGTGATATAGCGGTCTGCGAGGAACGATTTAGCCTCCTCATCGTAGAACTGCTCGGTGGTCTGCTCCACGAATTTGCCATCGTCATAGAGCTTGCGGAAGAAGTCCGAAGCGGTCTTTGCGTGGGTTGGCGAGGTTGTACGAGAGTAGATATCGAAAGATATGCCGAGCTTCTCGAATGAATCTTTGATGATGTTGTGGTAGCGATCCACTACCTGCTGTGGGGTTATACCCTCCTTCTTTGCCTTGATTGTGATAGGCACTCCGTGCTCGTCGCTACCGCATACCGAAATCACATCGCGACCACGCAAACGGAGGTAGCGAGTGTAGATATCAGACGGAATATAGACGCCTGCGAGGTGGCCGATATGTACCGGACCGTTGGCATACGGCAGTGCCGAAGTGATAAGATATCTCTTAAAATCCTTTGACATAAAAGTATGTTTTTAATTATTTCTTTTCCTTCTAAACGGCAAAGATAGAGAAATAAACGGAAAACGGAAAACGGAAAACGGAAAACTTTATGGCTTATTAGCCATTAGTCGCTGATTGGTGGCAATTTTTCACAAAGAAAGCGAAGTTTTTTGCCTCGCTTTTCACTCTCTATTTACAAAATTGTTATCGGAGTTTTACTGTAATGGGTGTAACAATGGTGCATTGCCGAGAGCAGGCTGCTTCTATCAAAGGAAGTCATATAAATCTCATCTGCAATTTTTGCTACATACCAATTCCGAATTTCGGCAGATTTATAGCTATGACGACACCAATCTCGTACCGTATCAATCAACATCCGCCCCTCGTCTATCGCCTCTCGGTACTCTGCAGGAACACGCTTGTACATTGCACGACCAAGAAAGAGTATTACGGGGTGTTTGTGTTCGAGTAGAACTTTGAGAACCCTCTTTTCGAGTGGAGAGTGAAAACCGCTTATAACAACAGAGTCGGTTTTACATATCGATTCCGCCCAAGCAATACACCGACTTTCGATTTCGGGTGTGACCGAACGAGAAGCAAAGAATGCTACAAGATGTCGTTCCAATAAATCGGCGTTTCCAATAGAACTCATAAAAAAAGCGAAGGCTGCTGTAGCTTAATTCGTACTCAGGCCTTCGCTGCCATAACCCAAACAAGCTAACAGGCAACCCACGCTGAATGAACATCTACACACACTGCGCCAAATGCGCAATGGTATAAAGACACCATCGTGGACATCCTGTTGCTGTTTTGCTGGGTTATTTCAAATTTGCGAAGTTTGAGTACCGCAAAAACAACTATAAAATGTCTATGTAACGGCTTGCATATTTTGCAAAGCCACTACAAAAATAGTCTATTTTTAGTAAATCAAAGCATTTATATTATAAATTTTGATTTTCTGAAAATTTTTTGTGGGTATGCAAAAAAGTTGCACAGGTTTTATTATCTTTGTGGAAAGTTTTGAAAACGCTTAAAAATTACCGAAATATGGCGAGTAAGGCAGTGAACCGTTATGTGTGGCTCATCAACACTTTGATGCAATGCAAGAGTCTGACCTTTAAGGAGATTTGCGACCTTTGGGACAAGAGCAATTTGAGCGATGGCAAGCCGTTGGCGGTGCGAACATTCCACCAACACCGAGAGGCGATTGCCGAACTTTTTGGGGTGGAGATTGTCTGCGACACCAACACCTACAAGTACTCTATCGCCCAACTCGACGAGCTGAAAAACAACTCGGCGCAGCAGTGGCTTTTCAACTCGTTTGCCATATCGAACACCATCGAGGCGGGTCGCAATATGAAGGAGCGCATCCTCTTCGAGGAGATTCCGAGTGGTGCTGAATATGCCCAGACAGTAGTAGATGCAATGCAGCAGAACAAAACGCTGTTCGTTGATTATAAGCCATTTAACGGCGAAAAGATGGAGCTATACCTACAACCTTTCGCGATGCGCGTCTATAATCAACGATGGTATGTTGTCGGTCGCTTCAAGGAGAGTGGCGCAATCCGAAATATCGCTCTTGACCGCATTCTGCGAATGGAGATTACAGATGAGGAGTTTGTTCTGCCAGAGGATTTCGATGCGAAAGAGTACTACTCGCATACGGTGGGTATCTATGTAAATGAGGGGTTGAAACCACAACGAGTTGTGCTGCGAACATTTGGCGTCTCGACCGAGTATATGCGCACACTGCCACTCCACTCCTCGCAACGCGAGATTGCATCGAATGGCGATGAATACAGCGACTTCGAGTATTACCTCAACCTCACACCCGAACTCACTGGCAAATTGCTCTCTAAGGGCGACTGGGTAGAGGTATTGGAGCCGAAAACATTGCGCGAGGAGGTTAAAAAATATGCCGATTCGATATCTAATCTATATAGAAAAAAGAGGTTTTGGGAGTAGGTATTATAGGTGTGCAATGTTTTTGCATAGGCGTATTGTAGACAATTTTATATAGATGATTTTGAAAACAATGGGGCTATCCAACAGAATTGTTGAACAGCCCTATTATCAATTTGTTTTTAGGGTTATTACATCAAATTTTTTATTAATGAAAATAGCCTATACGGCATATATCGGAACGGAACATCGAAGCGTGTGGTGGTCGAAACGACAGCCTTGCGGTGCGAAAAGACCTTGAAACTCTCCTCGCCATGGTATGCTGCCATTCCCGAGTTGCCGACACCGCCAAACGGTACATTCTCGTTGGCGATGTGCATAATCACATCGTTGAGGCAGGCACCTCCCGAAGAGGTACGGCGCAAAACCTCCTCGCCCTTGTCGGTCGAGCCGAAGTAGTAGAGCGCAAGCGGTTTTTCGCGGTTGAGGACAAACTCGATGGCATCGTCCGTCTCGGAGAAGGTGATAAGCGGAAAGATTGGTCCAAAAATCTCCTCCTGCATAACAGGGGACTCGGGCGATACATTATCCAACAATGTAGGCTCGATAAATCGCTCCGTCTTGTCGTGCGTGCCACCAAAGCGAATTACCCCATTGTCGAGGTAACCGACCAAGCGGTCGAATGCCTTGTCCGAAACGATGCGGACAAAGTGCTTCGCCTTCTGCGGTTTGCGACCGAGCAACGAGCGGAATGCCTTGCGCAACTCCTCCACGAACTGCTCCTTAATATCCTGATGAACAAGCAGATAGTCGGGAGCAATACAAGTCTGACCTGCATTGAGCGACTTGCCCCACGCAATGCGCTTTGCTGCAACCTTTACATCTGCCTCCTTATCCACGATGCAGGGGCTTTTACCTCCGAGTTCGAGGACTACGGGGGTGAGGTTTTTCGCTGCCGCCTCCATAACCTGACGACCGAGTACGGGGCTTCCCGTAAAGAATATCAGGTCGTAACACTCCGCCAAGAGTGCGCGATTGACATCGCGGTTGCCCTGCACAACGGCGATATACTGCTCATCGAATGTATCGTCAATCATCTGCTCCAACACCTGCGCCACATTCGGCACATAGGGAGAAGGTTTCAGAATGGCGGTACAGCCCGCCGAGATTGCACCCACAAGCGGATTGAGCAGCAACTGAACGGGGTAGTTCCAAGGGGCAATAATCAGAGTATTGCCGAGTGGCTCACTCAACACCTTCGAGCGCGAAGGAAAGATCTTCAACGGGGAATATACCCTCTCGGGCGAAGCCCACGAAGAGAGGTGTTTGAGATGGTTTTTCACCTCACCAAGCACAATGCTCAACTCGGTCATATACGCCTCCTCGTACGACTTGTGCAGGTCGCACCACAACGCCTCGGCGAGTGGTCTTTCCCACTTGTGCAACGCATCGAGGAGTCGTTGCAACATCTCCTTGCGGAACTTCAAATCGAGAGTTGCGCCACTGCGAAAGAGGGCGCGTTGTCTCTCAACAACCTTGGAGATATACTCCGTAGAACTATTCTCTAATGCCATAAGTTATCATATTTTTTTCCGTTTTCCGAACTCCCACCCTTGTCAAGGCGCAACCTTGATAGGGGTTATGGGGGTTATAGGGGCGGGCTTTCAGCCCTTAATAGAGGTTATAGGGTGCGCGAAAACCTTTTTACAGACCTCCTCCGCTTCGCTTGTCCCAATTTTAGGGGCTTTTAGCCATTGGCCATTAGCATTTTTCTTATTTTTAATTTTCCTCCCCTAACTTAGGGGAGGTGCCCGGTAGGGCGGTGGGGTCTGTCACTCTCGTCTCTCGTCTACCCCCCCCGATTATCTAATTTTGTTATATTTTGCTATTGCTCCACGGCTCTTGTCGAGGCGTGCCATATTCTTCTTTGCAAGGGCGCAGAACTCCTCCCATGGATAGAATGGCGCTGTCGCACACTCTATCGGCAGGAGCGCATCTTGCTCGTTAAGCAAAGAGCGCACCAAGACCTTGCCCTCCTTGTTGCGATAGAGCACGAGTTGCAGGTTTGCACCCATCGGGAGTTTTGTCGAGAGAGGTGCCGAGGTTACACCCTGCTCCCAATTATCGTTATATTGCAGTGCGCAGCCCTCGTAACCAAGTATAGAGAGCAGCGGCACAAGGTAGGTGTCGTGCGTAAAGCGAAGGTTTGCCACATCGGGATTATTGCCCTCGATAGCCAACTGCGCCTTGCTCAATACATCATCAATCAATGGACGCAGGTACGAGGAGTACTCCTCAACAATAGGATTACCCCAGCCACCGCTCCAATGCAACCAGCTGATATCGTGGTAGATATAGAATGTATATAACTCCTCCGGCGAGAAAATTCTGTTCATCAACCCGCTATCGCCCCTCTCGAAGTTCTCGGCAAAGAGTAGCAGGTAATGGGTGTTGTTGGCAAAGTGGAAGAGGGAGTGAGCTCCGCACTTCTCGACCAACAACTCGGGGCGAGTAACCAACTTCGAGATGCACGATGAGATATCCTGCTTGTTTGCCCAATCGGCACGACGATACTTCCACTCGCCACCCTGCTTGGCATAGGTGTTCCAGAAATCCTTAACCTCTTGTGGTGTGTCGGGGTGGTCGGCCATAGGGCGCAACATCGCAAGGTAGTTCTCTCGCGCCTCGATATGTACGGGTAGTGTAGAGTTCTTCTCCTTCAAGCCATCGACAAACGCCACCATCGAGAATACGCATCGCATCTTCGTACTCGCCTTGCCCTCGACCGAGCCACTGTCGAACAACTTTGCAAATCGGTCGTATGTTCTGCGACCTATGCCGCGCAACTGTCTCTGTCCGAGTGCCGACAACTCGCCACCCTTGCCCATCTGGTCGGTGGTAGCCTTGATAAGGAGTTGTCGCACCTCCTCGCCAAGGGGTGTCAGTATGCCGAGTTCGGCAGCACGATTATAGACCTCGGTAGGGTGCATAAAGGTGGTGTCGCGCAACTCGTAGCGTGAGCCGTGACGACTTACCATCGAGAAGTAGAATGGCTTGTAACCCTTTGGGGCTGGCGCAACTGCACCGAGTGGCACATTCTGGTAGGTCGTTACGGTAGAGAGTGCAAAATTTGGATTTTTGCGGATAATTTCGCGAATAGCCTCCGGCGACTGTGCAAAGGCTACTGATGTGATAAACAACGAAAATATAAGTGTTAAAAGGGGTCTCATTAATATTCGTATTATAGTACAAATATAGACAAATTTTGTATATTTGCATATTGTAATTATGAAAAAAGTATGTCAAAGTCGCCTATTCTTCGCCGTCAATTTCTTGCAAATGTCGCCCAGACATCGCCCTCGCCAATGTTGGTTGAGGTCGAGCATGCCGAGGGTGTATTTTTTTACACTCCGTCCAAAAAACGATATTTCGACCTCGTTTCGGGCGTCTCGGTGAGCAATGTCGGACACGCCAATCGCGATGTTGTCGAGGCTGTGAAACAGCAGGCGGAGCGATATATGCACATTATGGTCTATGGCGAGATGGTCGAGCGACCACAAGTTGAGTATGCCGTAGAGATTGCCGAGGCGTTGCCCGAGCCGTTGGAGAGTGTCTATTTCCTCAATTCGGGAGCCGAGGCTGTCGAGGGGGCGTTGAAGTTGGCAAAAAGATATACGGGGCGTACCGAGATGATATCGATGCGCCGTGCCTACCATGGCTCCACGCACGGGGCAATGAGCATGATGGGTGAGCCCGAAGGAGAGGAGTGGAAAAATGCATTCCGACCTCTCTTGCCCGACTGCAAGGCGTTGGATTTCAACTCGTTTGAGGACCTCGCGCAGATAACCGAACGAACTGCTTGCGTATTGTGTGAGCCGGTGCAGGGCGAGGCAGGTGTGCGACCTCCGAAGGAGGGCTACTTGCAGGCTCTGCGCAAGCGATGCAGCGAAGTTGGCGCACTGCTTATCTTCGATGAGATACAGACTGGCATGGGGCGTACGGGCGAGATGTTCGCCTGCGTGAAGTATGGCGTAACACCCGATATAATCACCCTTGCAAAGGCGTTTGGTGGGGGTATGCCTCTCGGAGCATTTGTGGCATCGAAGCAGATTATGGACTCGTTGCAGGAGAATCCTACACTCGGACACATCACCACCTTTGGCGGTCACCCCGTATGTTGTGCCGCAGGTTTGGCGGCATTCCGCTATCTGAAAAAGCATAATGTCGTTGCCGATGTCGAGCGCAAAGGTGCGTTGTACGAGGAGTTGTTGCGCGACCACCATGCAGTACTCGAAATTCGCCGTAGCGGACTTTTGTTGGCTGTGGAACTCGGCTCGGAGGAGCGACTATTCAAGGCGATGGAGATGTTTAAGGAGGAGGGTATTTTGAGCGATTGGTTTTTATATTGCGCCACCGCCTTCCGCATCTCGCCACCGTTAGTAATCACCGATGCGGAGATTCGCGAGAGTGTGGAGATTATCCGCCGTGTATTGGATAGATTGTAATACCGTATGACCTCGATACTAACCCTTGTAACGATTATCGCCTACCTGCTGCTGCTCTTTGCGGTGGCGCGGAGGTCGAGCAGCAATGCCAACAACGAAACCTTCTTTAAGGGTGGTCGTTCGCAGTCGGCTTTGGTCGTGGGGTTGGCATTGATAGGTGCGCCAATTTCGGGCATATCGCTTATATCGCTGCCCGGCTCGGTTGCAGGCTCGGCATTCTCCTATCTGCAATTTATGTTTGGCGTGGTGGTGGGCTATACGATTATCGCCTACATCCTTATTCCGCTATTTTATCGACTGAATGTAACCTCGCTATACGAATATCTCGACAGCCGCTTCGGGGTTAGTAGTCACCGCTCGGGGGCTTGGATATTCTTTATCTCGAAGGTGTTGAGTGCCTCGTTGCGTGCCTTTGTGGTGTGTGCGGTGGTGCAGCAACTGCTTTGCAGCACACTCGGAGTGCCATTTTGGGCTACTGCCGTGCTGTTTATGCTCTTGGTGTGGCTCTACACTCGCAAGGGTGGTGTCGCCTCGGTGGTTTGGACCGATGTATTAAAGACTGTGTGCATGGTGGCGTGTATCGTTCTTGCCACTGTTTTTGTGTTGCGCACCCTCGATCTCTCTCTTGGCGAGGCTGTGGCGCGGGCATCGGCAAGGGGTTTTACGCAGATATTCTTCTTCGATAATCCGAACGACAGTCGCCACTTCGCAAAGATGTTCCTATCGGGCATCTTCCTTATTGTGGCAAATACGGGGCTCGACCAAGATATGATGCAACGCGCATTGAGCAGCCGCACCCAACGCTCGGCGCAGCGCAATATGGTGCTATCTTCGGTATTGCAGGTGGGAGTTATCGGGTTGATGCTTCTGCTTGGTGCGGTGCTGCACCTCTACCTCGTCGAGACTGACCAGAGTGTCGCAAAACCCGATGAGGTCTTTGCCTTTGTCGCCACGCGCGAGGGTATGCCGATGATACTCTCGGTGTTGTTGGTTTTGGGTATCGTATCCGCCACATTCTCGACTACGGGAAGTGCGCTCACCTCGCTTACAACCTCCTTTACGATGGATATCTTTGGTGGACAGAAGAGCCTCACCGAGGAGCAACAAACGCGCGTTCGCAAGGTGGCACATATCGCAATTGCTGCGGTACTTGCGGTGTTGATGCTTGCGTTCGAGCAATGGAGCAACGAGAGTGCTATAATACTCTTCTATCGTATGGCAAGTTACACCTACGGACCTCTGCTCGGAATGTTTGCCTTCGGAATCTTCTCGAAACGGGCGGTACGCGACCGACTTGTGCCGATTGTTGTCGTTGCTGCACCCCTGTTGTCGTTGCTACTCGACTGTAATTCGAAGGCGTGGTTTGGTGGTTATGAGTTTGGCTTCGAGATAATGTTGGTGAATGCTGCGCTCACGATAGTTGGACTCTACCTTATTTCACGAAAAAAGAGTGTATCCGCATAAGGAATACACTCTCTATCGTTTTAACAACCGCTCTATTTATCGAGTCCCAAGTCCTTCCAATCGTTGCAGGTACCACCTCTGACGCCCAACTTACGAAGTTTGGCAACAGTCTTAGCATCGCCAACCTTGATGCCGTAGCACTCAACCACAAATCCCATCGAGTGGCACTTCTCAACAAACTCCTTTGTAACGAACTTTGCCGCAGGGCGTATTACAGCATTCTCAATCTTCTGTAACGATTGAAGATTCTCGTCAGTCCATTTTTTAGAACTAGCCATAAATTCGAGTGGCGCATCGGTGTGCTTTGCAGCCTCTTTGAGATACTTCCATTTGAACGATGTAAGCACATACTTACCCTCAAAGCCCATATCGTGGAGCATCTTGATAGTCTTTCTAACACCCTCAGAAGTAAGGAGTTTCAACTCAACATAAGGTACAAGATTTGCCTTTTTGCAAATTTTCAGATACTGCTTGAAGGTTGGAACTCGCAACTTACCAGCATACTTATCACTCCAACCGTAGCCACCATCAAGGCGTAGTTTGCTCAACTCAGCCCAAGTATAGTCCGAAACCTTACCTGTTCCATTTGTGGTGCGGTCGATAGTGTTGTCGTGCATACATACCAAAACACCGTCCGAAGTCATCTGCACATCGGTCTCCATACCGAAGTAGTAGGGAACTTTACCAGCCTCCTTGAAGGCAACAATAGAGTTTTCAGGGTAGCGTGCTGCAATGCCGCGATGAGCCTGCAAGCCAAATTCAACATTGCGACCCTTTGGGAATTTTACCTCTGCAATGCAGTCGATAGCCATAACACATAGTACGGCAGCAATTAAAATCTTTTTCATAATTATCTCTGTTTTAGGTTTTTACTACATTAGTGATTAAACAAAACAGACCACCCAACAAATGGGTAGTCTGTCTATAACGGTTGCACTACCCTCAATTAGAGAGCGTTTACATGCAACTGAGCCGCGCTTTTGAGGTTTGCAGCCTTGTTCTTGTGGATAATGTTGGTCTTTGCCAACTTATCGAGCATAGCTGTAACCTTTGGAAGCAATGCCTCGGCAGCACCCTTCTCGGTAGTGTTGCGGAGAGCCTTCACAGCGTTGCGGGTAGTCTTGTGATAAAGACGGTTGTGCGCACGCTTGGTTGCTGTCTGGCGGATTCTCTTCTCAGATGACTTGTGATTTGCCATAGTTTTTCTGTTTTATTCGTTTACTTTACAATTTTTCTAAATTCTTAGACAATAACTGTCCTTAAAAATTCACAGCCTTGGCTGTTGTCGGATAGGCTCGAAGCCCTCTCCTAATCTATTTTTGTTTGCCCGCAGGTAAGACACTTTTCGCGCCCTCCCCGTCGTTTGTAGCCCATAGGAGAGTCGAACTCCTCTTTCAAGAATGAAAATCTTGCGTCCTAACCGATAGACGAATGGGCCTTACCGCTATAACCCTACAAGGGTATTTAGCGGTGCAAAGGTACGATAAAAATTTAGAATTAAAAATTAAAAGTTAAAAATTTTGATAAAATTCAGAAATATAAGCGTGTAGCGAGGATTTATCGCCTAAATATCCGCTCTATTTCGGCGGCAGCAATATCGGTCGAGAGTTTGCGCAACTCTCCATTTTCGATTATTGCAAAGGAGTCGCAGACCGGAAGTGCCGAGTCGACATCGTGCGTGGAGAAGAGGATACACTTGCCGGTGCGATGCGCCAAATCGGCAAGCAGACGGCACACCTCGAAGCGTGTCGGGATATCGAGAAAGGCGGTAGGTTCATCGAGTAGAATTATCGGTGTCTGCTGCGCTATGGCGCGGGCAATCATCACACGCTGCAACTCTCCGTCAGAGAGAGAGGAGGTGTCGCGCCCGATAAAATCGCCCATTCCGACAGCCTCGATAGCCTCACTAACAATTTGGCGGTCAATATCTTGCAGATGCCCCACCCAATTAGTGTAGGGTGCGCGCCCCATAGCCACCAAATCCTCCACCAATAGGTTGTCGATGCGGATACGCTCGGTGGTAACAATCGCTATACTCTGCGCCATCTCCTCGGGCGAGAGGTTGCCGATTGGCTCTTCGTTGATTACGATATCTTCGCGCGAGGTCAAAGCGCGTAGTAGGGTACTCTTGCCTGCTCCATTGCGACCTACAAGTGCGCACAACTCGCCCGCTGCGAGGTGCAACGACACATCGCGCAAAATCGTGCGCGAGCCATACGAGAGCGATATGTTCGAGAGGCGTATCATCGTTTGCGAGTCACTATATATACAACAATCGGAATACCCATCAGGGCTGTGATTGTATTGATTGGCAATGTAAAGTATTTTGATAAAATATCCCCCACAAGCATCATCACCACGCCCGACAATATGGTGGCGGGCAGAAGTGTACGGTGGTCGGCGGAACGAAACAACATTCGCGCAATGTGCGGTACGGCAATACCTACAAAGCCGACAGGACCGCAGAAAGCGGTAATCGTTCCTGCCAGCAAGGTTGTCGATGCAAGTACGAGCGTTCGTGTTTGCGAGATATTTAGTCCCATCGAGGCGGCATAACGCTCACCTGCAAGGAGCATATTCATTGGTTTTATGGTCGCCACAGCCATTGCCAAGCCAGCAAGAACAACGGGAACAATTACCGTGAGTTGTGTGGCGGTAACATCGCCGAGTGACCCCATAGTCCACACGACATAGGATTTGAGCGATGCCTCGTTGCTGAAATACTGCATAATCTCGACCACGGCACCTACGCCCGAAGAGAGCATCATGCCGAGGATAAGCATAACCATAATATCTTTGATGCGGCGCGAGAGTGCCACCACCATAACCAACACCGCTGCCGAGCCAATCCATGCAGCACCTGCCGTGCCTACGCTTTGAAGTGCAGGCGATATGGTAAGACCGAGCAGTGGCGCACCCAATAGAAAGAGTGCAACGCCGAAACTTGCACCTGCCGAGACACCCAAGACATAGGGACCTGCCAGCGGATTGCGGAACAAAACCTGCATCTCCAAGCCACTGACCGAGAGTGCGGCACCTGCCAAAACTGCCACTACGGCACGAATAAGTCGAATATCGAGAACGATGCTTCGTACCTCCTCCGAGCCACCACCGAGCAGTGCCGAGCAGACCTCGCCAAAAGGAATTGCCACCGAGCCCACGACAATATCCACCACAAAGAGTACCGCACAGAGCGCGGTAAGTAGTGTAAAGAGTATGGTGGTACGACACTTCATTCTATTGCAGTTTTGTGTAGTAGTATAGCGAGTCGGTTGGTGCCTCGTAGTGCAAAATTTTTACGAGGTCGGCGAGTATTAGGTCGGGGCGAATAGAGCCCGACTCCCAAAAGTCGCTGCCACGACTCTCGTTAGTTCGTTTTGTATTGTTGTAGATGCGACCAAACTTTACGGCATCAACCTCTGCAAAGCGAGGTGCTACGGCACACAACTCCTCCTTCGAGGATATCTGCCCGAGGTTTATCCAGAAGTCCGCCCTCGAAGCAAGCAATAATGCCTCCTCCAACGATATAGGCTTGGATTGAGTTGAGAACTGAGAACTGAGAACTGATAGTTTTTCCTCTTTTGTCTGCTGCTTTTCTCTCGTCTCTCGTCTCTCGTCTTTCGTCTCTAAAATGTACTCTCCTCCTGCATCCTCGATAAGTTGCACTATATAACTATTTCGCGGAGGCATAAACCAAGTGTCGCGATATGGCAGATTGAGCATCACGCGCGGGCGATATGCCGAGCAGTGTTTTTGGTTGCGGAGTGCATTATATCGCTCCTCAACTCCTGCAAAGAACTCCTTTACTTGCTCCTCGACACCGCAGAGATAGGCAAGAGCTACCACCCACTCCGCCTTACCGAGAGGAGCATTTTCGAGGTAGTCGCCTATATATATATAAGGTATGCGCAGTTCATCGAGTTTGCTTGTGATGGTTTTTGCCTCGCCCGCAACGCCATAGAGCAGCACCACATCGGCTCGTAGCGAACGAATCATCTCGAAATCGAAATTGGAGTCATAGCCAACCTCGCTAATTTTACCATCTGCAATCTTTTTGCATAGGTCCGAATTATATACAAATCGACAGCCCGACAACCCTACAATATGGTCGGAGCACCCCACCGCATCGAGCATGGCAACATGGCTCGAAGACATCGCCACAATGCGTTTCGCCGGCGAGAGGGTATCTATCGGGTAGTAGTAGCAGATATTCTCTGCCCCCTGCCAAGGGTTTCTGACGCAGAGAAGCACCTCGCCACTCGCCTTATCGCGCTCAATCGAGAAGCCTACGGCGTAGCGTGGGGTATATATCGGCTCGGTCGAGTGCACAACCTCCTTGTTGCCACACGCCGTAAGGAGTGTAACCACAACGAGTGCCACTATTTGAGCCAATCGTTTCATTTTTGATAGGGTTGTTACAATGAAAGAAGGTGCTTTGCCTGTGCGAGTGCCGCATCGGTAATGGTGTCGCCCGAGAGCATCTTGGCGATCTCCTCAACACGCTCCTCGGTAGAGAGAGGTCGGATATGTGTTCGGCTCTGCTCCTTATAGACAAGGAAGTGGCGCGACCCCTTCGAAGCCACCTGTGGCGAGTGGGTAATATCAACCACCTGCATTGACTCGGCAAGGCTGCTGATAATATCGCCCACATCGTTGGCGGTACGCCCCGAAATTCCGGTATCAATCTCATCGAAGATAATGGTCGGCAGTGCGAGGTGTCGTGCGAGAATGGTTTTCAGTGCCAGCATCACACGCGACAACTCTCCACCCGAAGCAATCTTCTCGATTGCTCGTGCCTCGACCGAAGCATTTGCCGAGAAGAGGAAATCAACCGCATCTGCACCCGAAGCAGTTGGCGTACAAGGCGTTACGGCAATACGGAACTTCGCATCTGCCATGCCCACCTTGCGTAGTATTTCAACCACCGCATCTCCAAATGCCGGCGATGCCTTCACTCTGCTGTCGTGCAACTTTACTGCAAGAGCTGTTGCCCGACTCTCGCACTCGGCAACCTTCGCCTCCGCTGCGGCAACCAACTCGTCACTATGCTCAATAGCCGAAAGTTGCTCTGCGTAGCGGTCGCGCAATGCAATCAATTCCGAAACGCCCTCGCAACGATGCTTGCGTTGCAGGGTATAGATAAGGTCAAGACGCGAATTCACCGCATCGAGGCGTTCGGGGTTTGCCTCTATACGCTCCAAGTCGGTCGTTGCCGTTGCCGAAATATCCTTCAACTCGACCGCCGCCGAGTGTATTCGCTCAATGAGTTCGCCTGCCGAGCCGTAGTTCTCGGATACGCGGCGCAGTGAGTTCTCCGCCTCGCGCAGGGTAGTCAGCACTCCCGTAACCTCCTCGTCAAGCGACTGCGTTACGCGCTGCAACGCCTCGCTGATACTATCGGCATTTTCGAGTGTTCGCAACTCCTGCTCCAACTCCTCAATCTCGCCCACACGAAGCGAAGCCTTCTGCAACTCCTCCGCCTGATGGCGCAACCAATCCTCCTCGTCAGCATTGCGCTTGGCGGCAGCAACCAACTCCGCAAGTGAGCGTTTTGCCTCCTGCAATGCGGCGTACGCCTCGCCATACTCGGCAAGCAGTTCGCTATTACCCGCAATGGTATCGATAGCACGAATACGGAATTGTGGCGAGGAGAGAATAAGGTTTTGGTGTTGCGAATGGATATCGATAAGATACGCACCAAGTTGCTTCAAGTCGGAGAGTTGCACCGGCTGGTCGTTCACAAAGGCGCGACTCTTGCCGCTCGGCGAAATGGTACGGCGGATAATGGTCTCGTGGTCGTACTCGATGTCGAGTTCGGCAAATGCCTCCTCCAAGCCGAGTCGGGCAATATCAAACTCGCCCTCCACCACGCAGGCACGCGAGTTATCCTTGATTGTTGTGCTGTCGTTCTTGGCTCCGAGCAACAACGCCAAAGCACCCATCAAAATCGACTTTCCGGCTCCCGTTTCGCCCGTAATGATATTGAGCGAGGAGTCAAACTCGATTTCGAGATGCTCTATCAGCGCGTAATTTTCTACAAGGAGCCTGCGTAACATAATCTTTTGCTATTTTAGTAACGCCTCGATACGCTCGGCAATACGCTCAGCAACCTCCACCTTGGAGAGCAATGGCAACTCCTCGCGATGCGAAGCATCAATGAAGGTTACCTTGTTGGTGTCGTGACCAAAGCCCGCACCTGCATCGCGCAACGAGTTGAGGACAATCATATCGAGATTCTTCTTGCTCAACTTCTCCTCGGCATTCGACTGCTCATTGTCGGTTTCGAGAGCAAAGCCCACGATTTTGCGCTCCCCCTTTATCTTGCCGAGTTCGAGGGCAATATCCTTTGTTTTGCGCAACGAGAGCGTAAACTCCGCATCGCTCTTTTTGATTTTGGTGTCGGCAACTTCAACGGGAGTGTAGTCCGCCACCGCAGCACACATCACAGCGCAGTCGGCACCTTCAAACTCCTCTACCGCCGCCTCATACATATCCTCTGCCGACAACACATCTACACGGCGAACACCCTGCGGTGTAGCCAACGAGGTCTTGCCACTTACCAAAACCACCTCTGCACCACGCTTGGCAAGTGCATCGGCTATGGCGTAGCCCATCTTGCCGGTCGAGTGATTCGAGATATAGCGCACAGGGTCTATTGCCTCGATAGTGGCACCTGCTGTAACCATTACGCGCTTGCCTGCCAAGGTCTGCTCTGCCGAGAGAAGTCTATCGACAGCCTCGACAATCTGCTCCGGCTCCATCATACGACCCTTGCCCGTCAAACCGCTTGCCAACTCGCCCTCGGGTGACTCCAAAATCAGGCAACCGCGCTCGCGCAACTTTGCCAAGTTCTCCTGTGTCGCTGCATGGCAGAACATATCGCAGTCCATAGCAGGAGCGACAACGGTCTGGCAGCGTGCCGAGAGGTAGGTCGTAAGCAAGAGGTTGTCGGCAATGCCATACGCCATCTTGGCGATGGTATTTGCCGTAGCGGGAGCAATAAGGTAGCAGTCTGCCCACTCGCCCATAGAGATATGGGAGTGCCAATCGCCATTTTCGGGGTTGTAGAACTCTACGGCGATAGGATTTTTCGATAGGGTAGCCATAGTTACGGGGGTGATAAACTCCTTGGCTGTCGGAGTCATCACCACCTTAACCTCCGCCCCTGCAACACGCAAAAGACGACAAAGCATAGCAGCCTTATATGCCGCTATGCTTCCGGTTATACCGAGCAGAATATGTTTGCCCTGCAACATATTAACTACTCTTTTCCGTCACGGAAATAAATCTCGTCATCGAGGAACTCCTCGGTGGCGATAATCGCAGGCTTCGGAAGACGCTCGTAGTAGCGCGAAATCTCAATCTGCTCACGATTCTCGAATGTCTCCTCCATGGTGTCGGTAGGTGACGAGAAGTCGGCAAGTTTGCGATTCAACTCGCTCTTCAACTCCGATGCAATCTGGTTTGCACGGCGTGCAATAACATTGATGCTCTTGTAGACATTGCCTGTCTCGTGGTCGAAATCTACGAGTTTACGAGTGACAGTGTTGTTTGGAATGTTCTTCTTGATCTCCATCTCTACTTTTGTTTTTCTATGTTGTTTTTGTCTAAATAATCTTTTGCCTCTTTGGTGTAACGCTCCAACTCCTTACGGCGTTTCGACTCGGGGAACTCGTTGATGAACGAGTAGTACGAATCGAGCAAGTTCAGATATCGCTCCCCCTGCTTCTCCTCAATCGAATTGTGTGCTAAACGGTAGTTCGACACGGCAATAAGGTAGAGAATATCCTCGCGGTGCGGCGTATCGGGATACTGCTTCAAGGCGTTGCGCAGTGCCACCACCGCCGACTTGTAACGCTGAACTTTGTAGTAGGTGTAGGCGTTGAGGTACGCCTTCTCCTTCAATCGCTCGGTCAACTCGGTTATCAGCGAGGTGAAAGCCTCTACACGCTTCGAGTTGGGGTATCGCTCCACAAACTCCGAGAAGGCGATAATTGCCTCGCTGGTGATGGTCTGGTCGCGGGTCGGGTCGGGTGCGAGGTAGTAGTGGCACATCGCCAACATCGCCTCGGCATCCTCGATAAATACGCTGCGACCATACTTGCGGCGGAAGTCATCGAGTCGGGTGGTAGCATCGGCATAGTCGCGATTCTTAAATCGGCTTCGGGCATTGAAGAAGGCTATCGAGTCCTCCTGTACATTACCCACGAAGTATGCCTGACACGCCTCGAAGAGGTCTCCTGCCTGCTTCCACTTCTCGCGACCGTAGTACTTCAATCCCTCCGAGTAGATAAGGTCGGGGTCGGCACTCTTGATAATCTGATGAATGCTAACCTTCTTGCCCGCCTCAACCCTTTCGCGTACGGTACTCTCGGGCTTGGCGTTCGCCAAACCTGCCAAGACCACCAAGCAGAGGGTCAAAATTATACTCTTCGAGTGCGACTTTATCATAGTTTCAAACCCAATCTCTCACGCGCGTATGCGTGCTAAATCGTGCAAAGTTATAACGAATTAACGAAAATGCCAAAATAAAATTGCAAAAGAGAGTAAAAGTTATACTTTTACCCCCTTTTTCTTCGGTTTTTTTAGACCAATTAGCGCAAAACTCCCTTGGCAATCAGCCACTCGGCAATCTGCACTGCATTCAAGGCTGCGCCCTTCTTAATCTGGTCGGCTACGCACCAGAACGACAAGCCATTCTCACAAGTTATATCCTTGCGGATACGACCTACATATACAGGCTCCTTGCCGGCGATAAACAGTGGCATCGGGTACTCCTTCTCCGAAGGATTATCCACCACAACAACGCCCTGCGCCTCGGCAAATGCCTTACGAGCCTCCTCCGGCGAGATTGGTCGCTCGGTCTCTACCCAGATACTCTCCGAGTGAGCGCGCATAACAGGTACGCGCACACAAGTTGCCGACACCGAGCAGTCCGAGTGCATAATTTTGCGAGTCTCGTTGTGCATCTTCATCTCCTCCTTGGTGTAGTCGTTGTCGGTGAAGACATCGATATGAGGTATCACATTGAAAGCCAACTGATAAGCAAACTTCTCAACCGTTGGCTCCTCGCCCTTGGCAAGCGAGGCGTGTTGAGCCTCCAACTCCGCCATAGCCTGCGCTCCTGCGCCACTTGCCGACTGATAGGTCGAAACATGTACGCGCTTGATGTGCGACAACTTCTCGATAGCATTCAACGCCACAACCATCTGAATAGTTGTGCAGTTCGGGTTTGCGATAATACGGCGTGGGGCATTCAGTGCGTCCTCGGCATTTACCTCAGGTACAACCAACGGCACATCGTTGTCCATACGATAGCACGATGAGTTGTCAATCATCAAGCAGCCGTGCTTTGTGATTGTCTCGGCATAGTCACGCGAGATTGAGCCGCCTGCCGATACCAACGCGAGGTCGATATCCTTGAAGTCGTCATTGTGCTGCAACTCCTTAATTACTATCTCCTTACCGCGAAATACGCGAGTTTGTCCTGCACTGCGCGAAGAGCCAAAAAGCACCAACTCATCGAGTGGAAAATTGTGCTCATCAAGAATTTTCAGGAACTCCTGTCCTACGGCGCCACTTGCGCCAACGATAGCCACTTTCATAATTTTCTGTTACCTTTATGTTATTGTTATACTTTGTGTTTTTACTCTGTTGCGAGGCCCTGCGAAATGGAGGAATTATGAAAATTATTCCATTTTGACATTCCCCCTAAATCCCCCTTTGGCAAAGGGGGACTTATCGCTTCGCTCCATTAAAATTTCTGTTACCTTTATGTTATTGTTATACTTTGTGTTTTCTATTTCTTGGCTTTTAGCCATTAGCAAATTAAAAATTATTTTTCAGTTTTCCGTTTAGTCAAAGAACTCGTCCTGCATTATTGCGGCGGCGGCAGCGGGGCTCTCCGAGTCCTCGCACTCCACCATCTTCCACGATGCTGGGCGGATAAACCTATCTCCCTTGTCGATGTTTATATTCGGGTCGTTGTGTACGCGGCTGAGGAAGTCACCCACGATAGGCAACGCCATAACCGAGCCCTCGCCTCGGCGACCGAGTGTTACCGACTGATCCTCGGCTCCTACCCACGCACCGGCAACGAGTTTAGGGGTGATACCCATAAACCACGCATCGCGGTTCTCGTTCGTAGTGCCCGTCTTGCCGGCAATCTCAACCCCCTGCATACCGTAGCCCCACACCATACGGCGACCTGTACCGTGGGTGATGACATTCTGCATCATCGTAAGCATCGTATATGCCGACTCCTTGCTGATAGCGTCTTGCGAGGAGGAGGTAAACGAGGAGATAAGGTTGCCCTGACGATCCTCGATATGGGTTACGAAAATTGGAGTGTTATAGACACCCTCATTCGCGAAGGTCGAGTAGGCACTAACCATCTCGTAGACATTCGACTCGAACGAGCCGACACAGAGAGCATACACCGGGTCGATGAAACTCAAAATACCCATATTGTGGATAAAGTCTGCCACCGCCTCGGGCTGCTTCGCCTGCTTCATAATCCACGCCGAGTAGTTATTGCGCGAGTGCGCCAAGCCCCAACGCAGAGGGTGCAACACACCATCGTACTCGACATTTCCCGACTCCTTCGGCGACCACGCCGCACCCACCGCCGTTTCGATTGTTACGGGGAGGTTTGGCACCATGGTACAAGGTGTTAAGCCGAGGTGGTCGATAGCAAAGGTGTAGATAAATGGCTTGACCGTAGAGCCGATTTGTCGCTTGCCCTGCTTTGCCATATCGTACTTGAAGTATTGGAACGAAGGACCTCCGACATACGCCTTGACATGACCTGTCTGCGGCTCCATTGCCACGAACGATGCACGCATAATGCGCTTGTGGTGCAGAATGGAGTCGCGCGGAGTGAGTAGCGTATCGCGCTCGCCCTCGTAGGTAAAGACCTTCATCTCGCACCTTTGCAAGAAACTTGCATATATCTCTTTGTCGTTTACGCCAGCCGACTTCATATTGCGGAAGCGGTCCGAATTGCGCATTGCACGCTTGATGATTGCCTCCTCCTCATCTTTGGTGATATTCTGGAAGAGTTTTTTCGTCTCGCGCACCTGCTTATCCATCGTTGGCTGAATAACGGTCTGCAACTGCTTCTGCAACGAAGCCTCGGCATACTCCTGCATCGAGGCGTTGATGGTGGTGTATATCTTCAAACCATCGCGGTAGATGTCGTACGCCGTGCCGTCAGCCTTGCGGTTTTTGTGGCACCAGCCAATCAGTGGATTCTCGTCATACTCCTTGCATGCCTGCTCGTAGTCCCAAGTAGTGTAGTAGTTGCGGCGTTTTGGTCGCTGGGCATTCATCGTCAGACGCAACATCTCGCGGAAATAGGTTGCACGACCGTAGTTGTGCGACACGGGGCGATAGTTGAGCGTGATAGGGAGTGCTGACAACGAGTCGTATTGCGCCTCGGTGATACCTCCTGCCGCTTCGATGCGCTTCAATACGGTATTGCGGCGTTTGAGGGCATTTTCGGGGTTACGCACCGGCGAGTAGCGTGTCGGGGCATTCACAACACCTACCAATACTGCCGCCTCCTGCAAATTCAACTCGGCAGGTGTCTTACCAAAGAATGTTGCCGCAGCCGACTTGATACCAAAGGCGTTCGAGCCATACTCCACGGTGTTGAGATACATGGCGATAATCTCCTCTTTGGTGTAGTTGTATTCGAGTTTCAGGGCGGTAATCCACTCCTTGAACTTTGCACCTACGAGTTTCACCGTGCGGATAATTTTGCCCTCGCCTCGCTTGCCGCGCGGAAAGAGGTTTTTCGCCAACTGCTGCGTGATGGTACTACCGCCACCCTGCGATGAGCGTTGCAGGGCAATAGTCTTGACTCCTACACGCGCCAACGAGATAAGGTCTATACCCGAGTGGGTATAGAAGCGGACATCCTCCGTAGCGACAAGTGCCGCAGCGAGGGGTGGAAGTTGGTGTCCTGCAATATCGAGCAGTGCGGTCGAGTCCTGCGGAAAGAGGTCGGCATACTGCACATAGGAGCGGTTTTGCACGAAGAAACTACCGATAACCTGTCCATTGTCGGCATAGACCTCGGTGGCGAGGTTGCTCTTCGGATTCTCCAACTCCTCGAATGACGGCATACGCCCAAATGCACCTATTGCCGTCAGTGTAAGCATAAGTGCAAGGAGTGCCACAGGCGACATCGCCACAATCCACAGCCACTTAACAATTCTCCTTGTCTTGTTGTTCTTCTTTGTTGTACCTCGTTTGCGCGAGGTCTTACGAGTTGTAGTATTCTTTTTTCTCTGCATAGTCTGTATTTAGTTAAAACGGCAATCCAAATCCTACCGATACGAAAGGTCTCTTCTTGCCATGTGGTTGATATATCGAGAGTGTCAGCGATGTTGTCGCCGCCGCAGGCATGCGGAAGAGGTTGAAGTCGAGCGACAAATCGCCTCCGTAGGAGAAGAGTCGCTGACGATAGACCTTGGTGATAATTCCGCCCGCCTCGCCGTTGATGTATGGTTTTTTGTAGCCAAACGAGGCGTAATCGAAGCCGAGATTCAGGCGCACGCGCTTGAACTGAATGACGGCACAGCCCAAGTCGGGGTGCCATAGTGGCAGGGCATAGTTCAGAGATGTTGCCACATAGTTTCGATTCTCTATCTCGGAGGTGTAAAATCCTCGCGGAACGAGTCGTCCCGAATGGAAGGCGAGGTTTGACAACGCATCTTCGCGGTCAAAGCCCCTCAACGAGGTCTGATATACGGCTGCCAACGACAACGAATGGTGCTTTGCCACACCCGGGAAGTACGCCTTGCCATATACCGACACAAGGTGTCCGAAGTTGTTGTTGGCAGGGTTGAGGGCGTAGTTGAACGATAGCACCTGTCCCCAGCGAGGCAGGAAGTCTTTGTGTGCCAACTGCACCATATCCTGATAACCGGCTCCGAATTGCAACAGATGCACTCCCTCCTTATAGCCGATTTTGGCGATATTGCTTACGCTGCCCTCTCCGATGCTTACCGAGAGCCTATCCACCTTTGCCACCAGACCGTTCGAGTAGTTGTAGGCTGCCGACACCTGCATATAGCGCGTGTGGTAGCCCGCTTGGAAGTAGAGTGGCAACGATGCCATCAATCCTATATTGTAGTACTTGCCGAGTGCTGGCTCCTCGTTCAGCACCAACTCCTCTTTGCCCGTAATCGGGTTTTTGATATACTCCTCCTTGCCACCCGGCAACACCGCTTCGTGTCGCTCGGTTATCGGGTTGTAGAGGTAGGTATATGCCGAGTAGAGTTGCTGCGTACCGCCGTATGTTGCGTTGATGCTCAGATTGACTCCCAAACCGTAGTATCGGAACGAGCCTTTGAAGATACTGCCTTCGCGCGCATTCCAGCCCCAAGTGAGGTAACCACTTGCGGTTGAGAGGATATTCTGCGACATTATCGTTGCTCCGAGATTGAAGTCCAAAGCCCCCTCCTCGCTCAATGCAAACGGGTCGTACGACACCGGAGCCCACGAGTGGATATTGAAGAGGTGCGCCGCACCGTTGTATCGCTTGTCGCGCAACGGCTTTATCCCTTTGCGCTTTGCTTGCCCGAACTCTTTTGCTGCTTGGAGCATCGAATCGGCACCTATAAATCGCACCGTATCGAGATTTACCGTATTCCACTTTTTGCGCTGTGGATTGACGAGATTTATCGGCAACTGCGAGTACGCAACCTTCGGCAAGGTGTCGCGCTTAATCGTCTGCTCGGCAATATGGTAGCCGTAGCGGTCGTAGGTGGTCATCAGCACCTTCTCGCCCTCAACTGGCATTGGCGAGAATGAGCCGTAGGTCGATGCCGATATGCGATACTCGGTCAAGGTGCGCAGGTCGTAGCAGTGCACCTCGTCTTTACCCGACTGAATAGAGCCGAAATACAACACTCCATCTTTGGCGCGGAGGTCGCTGATTGTTATGTATGCGCCTTGGGTAATGTGTTCTATATCTCTATCTCTGCCAACCTTTCCGAGCCACATACCACTGTCATCGGTGGCGATAAAGTAGAGGGCGCGAGTATAGTTGTCGTACGCCAAGCCGTGAATTTCGATATCCGAAGGTACCTCAACACGCAGATACTCCTCCTCGTGGCGAGGTTTCGGGTTGCCACGCACAATGTTATACACTCCGTTTGGAAGATACTCCACCCATGCCAATTCATATTCGGAAATCGGGGTTGGGTATAATACTTTCTGCATACGGTTGAGTGTTCGGGTGCGACCACGCTCCAAATCCATATAGCACAACTTCGAGTTTATGCGCTCGGCAAAGAGAAGACTGCGGCGATACTCGGTCCACCAAATACGCCCACCCACAACCTCGCTCGGGCGGCTCGACACAGCACCCGTATAGGCGATATGGCGACTCTTGCCCGTATTGCGGTCGGTTACGACAAAGGCATCGGGTTTGTCGAGGGTTTCACAGAGCGATAAGACCAAATCGCGGTCGATATATTGCGGATAGCGGAATTTCGTGTAGCCCTTCGTTCTCTCGGCAGAGAGTTGTGTCGAGGTGTTCGGCTGGTACGGCAACGAGTTCCAATAGTCGTTCAAATCGGCAAATGTCTCGCGGAACAACTTTGTGGTCGAGGTGCCGTAGTACTTCTTCATCGCAACATAGGTCGTTGCAAAGGTATAAGGGTTGCGCACCGCATAGCGCACTATCTTATCCCAGATATTCTCGTTGTATTTGGTGTTGGCGTATGCCGTAATCTGATAACCGAGTTGGTAGTGGTCAGGGATATACTCTTTGTACGAGCCACAAAACCACTTGTTGTAACCGCGCTCCTTTGTCGGGTTGCCAATGGCACGATAGTGCATTGTAAATGATGGTTGCAGGGCGCGACCAAACGAGGACATCTGCGTCTCGGAGAGAGTAGCATCGCCCTCCAAAGCCCACAACGGCATAAAGAGCAGTCCGATGGTCGAACTCTGCTCGCCGAGGATATAGCTGAATGTGCGAACAAAGCCACGATTTATGTTGTTGTACTGTACGGCATGGCGATATTCGTGTGCAGCGAGCTGCTTCAACCACGGCATCGAGTAACTGTTTACTGCTGGCGAGGAGAGAATTTCCACACGCTTCGGCAGCCACATCACTAATCCGTTCGAGGAGAAGTTCTCGGGATGGATAACAAACGGAATCTTCATCGGACCGTGGCGATAGCCGAAGTTGATGGTCGGCTGTACGGCACGGGCGTAGTACATCATTTTGTAGCCCTGTGTACGAGCCGTATCGGGGTAGATAACATCAATCTTATCGCCTTTGAGTTTGCGCCAACGCATATAGGTCGGGTCGGCACCCCACGAGTAGTATTGTGCCGATGCTGTGTATGCACCCAAAAGGGCGATAATCCCCAACGCAATATGTCCGATTTTTCCCCTCACCCGTTATAATTAAACCTTTTTCGTTTGCGAATACCCTTTTTGCACAAGCATAGTCGTAACGCGGTCGCGGTGGTCGCCCTGAATGATTATCTCGCCCTCCTTGACCGAGCCTCCTACACCACAACCCTGTTTTAGAAGACGACCTAAATTTTGTAAATCTTCGGTCGAGCCGACAAAGCCGCGCACTATCGTGGCAACCTTTCCGCCACGCCCCTTTGTGTCGCGCCACACGCGCAACTTCTGCTGCGCAGGAGCAAGAGTCTCCGCCTCTGGCTCCTCGTCATAGTCGTATGTAAAGTCTGGGTTTGTCGAATAGACCATTCCGAGTCGCTCTTTCCAATCTGCCATAATATCCCAATTAACGATGCAAAAGTAATAATTATTTTGGCAATCTATATTGTTTTTGTATATTTGTTAAAACAAATATCCAATAGTTATGGCAACTCGCCGCGAAAATAGGGAGCGCAAGCGTGAAATGTTTATCGAAAAGATGCGCGCAAAGGCCTTGGCACGAGGCAAGGTAGATTTAGAAACACTACCATCCCCTATGCCCATAGATGATGGCAAGAAATTGGTGCATGTATTTGTCGAGGGATACGAGGATGTAGCCTTCTGGCGAGGAATCTTCGACCACTTCGCAAACCCCTATCTCCGCTTCGAAATTTCGGTACCTACGCGCAAAGACCTGCCCAAGGGCAAAAAGGTCCTGCTCTCGATGGCTGACGATGCGAACGAGGAGTTGCTTCTGTGTATGGACTCCGACTTCGACTACCTCTTTGACGATGAGGATGAGGTGTCGCGACAGATTGTCGAGTCGCCCTATATGTTCCACACCTACACCTACGCTACCGAGAACTATCTCTGCTACGCCCCTTCGCTCCACAATGTCTGCGTGAAGGCAGTGAAGAACGATACCCATATCTTTGATTTCGAGCAGTTTATGGCGGACTACTCCTGCACGATATATCCTCTCTTTTTGTGGTATGCCTACTCCGCATCGCGCAAGACCGAGAATGTGCTGCCACTCATAGACTTCAAGGCGGCGGTGCGCATCGGTTACCTCGATATTGAGCAGAACGGAACAAATACTATTGCGTGGTTGAAGCGCAATGTCGATAGGCGCGTGGCATCGCTCGAAGCCGACAACCCCGATATGGCGGGAGATATCCCCGCCTTTGCCAAGCGCATAGCAAGAAAGGGCGTTGAGCCACACCTGACCTACCTCTTTATGCACGGTCACACGCTGATGGATAATGTTGTACTGCCTGTGTTGAGTGGCGTATGCGAGAAGTTGCGACAACTCTCCCTTTCGCAGATTATCTGCTCCTCGAAGGAGGGTGTTGCCCTGAAAAATGAGATGAGCAATTACACCAATACGCTGCGCTCAATTCGCGATGTGTTGCTCGATAACGAGAACTATACCTCCTCGCCTCTATATCAGCGACTTAAAGAGGATATTCAACAATATATCGAATCGACAATAGCAAAGATGAGAGTGTAGATTTTCCACACTCTCATCTCCATTTTTCAAGGCTTAAAACTTCTACTTCGCAAAGCACTTTGGTGTGCGCAAAGTAATCTCCTCAACGCGGCGGATAATCTTTGCGCGTTGCTTATCATTCACAATGTAGTAGTGACGATTTGATGCCTTATCCTCCACAAAGAAGGTGCTACTTTTGAAATCCACCTGCACCATACCCGGCTTTGAAACCGATGCATATTTTCCGTTTGGCTCGGCAGCAAAAAGCACCGCCGTAGGGTCCCACAACGGGCGGTTGTAAGGCATCTTCTGGTAGTACTCGAATGCCGCCACAAATGGGTGATTTTCAGCATACTTAAAGCCCTTGTAAACCGCTTGCCAAGGGTAGAGAATTGTGCGACCGAGCAGGTAGTCGGTAAAGTACATCGGCACAGGGCACTCGGCATAGAACTTAACCGCTGCGAAGTGGTCCTTGCGAACATTATACTCCGCCCTCTGCTCCTTGAAGTTTCCTGCCATAATAACCACCTTCTCGACCTTCTTTGCCATCAACTCCTTACCACCAAGTGGCGAGAACTCGTCACCCTCCGACTCAACGAGTCGTGCAAGGTTTGTCGAGAAGCCTACGGCTACGATAACCACGCTCTTATCCTCCTCTTTTGCAAGGAGTTGGCGCATAAGTTTATAGCCGTCAGGGAGTGCGTCCCAATCCTTTACGGTGTGCTTGTAGTTGTTGTTTGCAACCACCCAGTCGGCGAAGTTCAATCGCTTCGAGGTCGCAGTATCGACATAGTTCTCCTCGGGGTAGATTTTGGCAATGCCGATAGGGATATTAGGGTAGCCGTAGAGGGTATTCATCGCATCGATAAACTTCACGCTGCCACCCTCACGCTTGCTCGATACAATGCCGAGCAGATCGATAGTCCCCTCGTCCTGATATTTGTAGAGCATATCGAGTGCTACGACATCATCTACATCGTTACCCATATCGGTATCGAAGATAATTTTGATAGGCTTGGCTGCCATTGCCGCCGATACGGCACAAATTACCACAACGACTAAAAGTAACTTTTTCACATTTAGTAGTTTATAAAGGTCTTACATAACGCACTGTGTCGGGCGTAAGTTGGCTGATGATGAAATCATCGCACTCTACATACCTATTGAGCAGATCATCGTTGTAGTGACGAATGGTCAAGAGTTCAACCTTATCGATAATCTCGGTATTAAAGCCCTCTTCCTGCAATACGACAGCAACCTCCTCCAAGTGCCAGTTCTCCTCCACACACAAGCCCAACTCTACGGCTGTGTTGTGGATAAGGTTGGTCTTTATGCGGAAACGCTCCAATGTTGCAAAGATGATAGGAAACTTCTCCTCCAACACGAACGACAGGTCGCGCGAACGGAGGCGCAAGAAACTCTGGTTGCGCTTCAAGATGATAATCGGCGTAGCGATGGTTGGAGCCGAGCCGTTAATCTCGGTGCCGGCAGCAAACTTATTGCCAAAACGCTTTACATACAAAGGTATGTTTTTGTTCTGCAACGGCTTGATGGTCTTGGGGTGGATAATCTGCGCACCACTATATGCCAACTCGATAGTATCTACATAGTTGAGGTGGTCGATTTTCACCGCATCGGGGAAGATTTTAGGGTCGGCATTGAGGATTCCGTCCACATCTTTCCATACGGTCATCGACTCTGCGTTGAGGATATTTGCAACGACCGCAGCCGAGTAGTCAGAGCCCTCGCGACCGAGCGTGGTGGTTGTGCCATCGGGAGCCGAGCCGATAAAGCCCTGACCTACGAAAACGCGACTCTCTGCACCCGCCACAGCCAAGCGTAGTGGATTCTTGGACTGCTCAATAAGCACATTTGCATCCTTGTGGCGTGCCTGTGTAAGGAAACACTTGCGCATATCAATCCACTTGTTTGTCACACCCTCCTTGTTGAGGAATGCCGAGATGATTGTTGTCGAAACCAACTCTCCGTAGGCTACGATATGGTCGTACCACTCCTCCGCCTTACTGCGCTCGAACTTGTTGGTTGTCACCGCCTTGCGCAATGCCTCGAAGAGGGCATCAACCTCCTCGATACGATACTCTGCCGAGCCAAAGAGGTCGGCGATAGTGGTGTAGTGGTATGCTTTAATCTCTGCGATTTTAGCCTCGCAAAAGGCGGTATCGCCCTTGCGCATAGCATCGAAAACCTCCTCCAAGGCATTGGTTGTTTTGCCCATTGCCGAGACGATAACAAACAACTCCTCCTCGCCCTGAACGATATTCAAGAGGTTGCGAACACCCTCTGCGTGGCGCACCGAAGCACCACCAAATTTGTAAACTTTCATACGATTTTTCTTGCTTTTACGGCGCAAAGATAATAAAAAGACGAGAGACGAGAGACGATGGAGGAGAGTTTTTTTGCTTTTTTTGGTTTTTGGGAACTCCGAGAGTGGTCAAGGCGCAACATTAATAGGGGTTATGGGGGTTATGGGGGGGCGAGAGCGAACAAATCCAATATAAAAAAGCCAATGGCCAATGGCTAATAGCCCCAAAATAGGGGGACGAGCGCAGCAGAAGAGGTGATACTATCCCCTCTCGCTATCGCTAGGTATTTATACCTATTTTCCACGCATATTATGTCCATTTTTTGCCATAATAGAACTTTTGCATATATTTGCGATATAAATAGGGCTTGCCCGAATATATCGTTTATGGCTATACTAAACTATCTGTGGCTTACCGCAATGTTCTTCACCGTTCCGGCAGGTGTTTTGTGGCTATGCCGAAAGTACTCTTGGTTGGACAAAATTGGTCCCGTAATGATTCTCTATGCTATCGGACTTGTTATCGCAAATATCCCGATGCCAGCAGAGATTGCAAAATTGCAAGGCATTATCCCAACAATTATGATTCCGTTGGCTATCCCGATGATGCTCTTCGGCTGTACATTCAAGACCAGCGAGGTGGCACTGCAAGCCCGAGTTGTGACAAGCGGTGTTATTTCGGTATGTCTTGCCGTTGTCGGAGGATATCTGCTCTTCGGACAGGGCATTCCGCAAGGAGAAGAGATTGGCGGTATGTTGTCAGGAAAATGTACGGGTGGAACGCTCAATGCTGCGGCAATTAAGGAGGGACTGCACATTAGCGACAGCACCTATATATTATTAACTACTTACGACATTATTATCTGCTTCTTCTACTTCGTATTCCTCTTGGGTGGCGGTATTCGCCTATTCCGTTGGCTCTATGGCGAGAAGGGTAAGCGCACTATCTCGGCAGAAGACGAGGCAGAGATTAAGCGCGAGATGGCAGCCGTAAAGGCAAACCCTTACAAGGGATTGTGGTCGAAGGCGGGATTTGCGCAGATGGGCAAGGTCTTGGGCTTAACACTCGTTGTGGTTGTTATTGCCGTTGCTTTGGCTTACCTTATCGGTTGGATTTTCGATGCCGACCTCGCAAACTTTATGAACGAGAAGAAGGGCGGTTGGTTTATGGCGCCATTTATTCTGATGCTTACCACTCTCGGTATTGCGCTTTCATTCTGGAAGCCTGTCAAGAAACTCGACAAGAGTTACGACCTCGGAATGTACCTTATATATATATTCTCGTTGGCGATTGCCTCGATGGCAGACCTCTCTAACTTGAAGATTATGGAGAACCTCAATATGATTGCATTCCTCGCATTCGCAATCTTCGTATCGTTGTTTATCCACGCCATTATCTGCCGTCTGTTCCGCGTAGATGCCGATTCGATGGTTATCTCCTCGGTGGCATTTATCAACTCGCCACCATTCGTGCCAATGATATCGAATGCAATGAAAAACCGTGCTGCCCTTGTTACGGGTATCAGCGCAGGATTGATTGGATACGCTGTCGGAAACTACCTCGGTATCTTGATGGCGCAACTACTTAAACTTATTTAATTATGAAGAGATTTTTTACTTTGGCACTCGCTGCCATAATGTTCGTGTCGTTCACCGCCTCGGCAGAGCCTAAAAAGGATAAGGCGGAGAAGAAGTCAGAGGTAACAACTGCCGATGGCAAGAAGCAGACCGTAAAGAAGGGTTGGAACTTTGCTCCATTCCCATCGGTGGCTTACAATAGCGATACAGGTTTCCAGATTGGTGCTTTGTGTGAGATTTTCGACTATGGCGATGGCTCAACCTATCCTGCCTACAAGCACAAGTTCAATGTCGATTTGTCGTGGACCACGAAGGACCAAGTAAAACTCCACTTCTTCTACGACTCGAAGTATCTTATCCCGAAGGTGCGCCTTACATTTGCGGCAACCTATATCCTTGCGCAGATGTATCCGTTTATGGGCTTTAATGGCAGTGCCTCGCCATACTACGACTTCCTCGCAAGCGGCAAGAAGCAAGATAATCGCGTAGCGATGTACAATGTCAAACGCAATATGATGCGTGTGATGGCGGATTTCCAAGGCGATATTCTCCCTAAGTTCCGCTGGGCTGCGGGTATTTCGTATTGGTGGTACGATGTGCAGGATATAACCTTGAAGAAGAAGGGTAAGTCGGCATACGACTCCCACACAGCAAACGACTACCTCGTGGGGCAGGGCATCAACTCGCCTTCATTGTGGCAGTTGTATCAGCGTGCAGGACTTATAAATGCCAACGAGGCACATGGCGGACACCACCTCGAATTTAAGGCAGGTTTGGTATTCGACAATCGTGAACACGAGGCTGACCCTACACGCGGTATCTGGGCAGAGGTATATGCATACGGCTCACCCGATATTCTCAATGGTCGCGGCAAAGATGGTTACCACTACTTGAAGTTGGCTGCCCACTTCCGCCACTATGTACCTGTTTGGCAGGATAAAATCACCTTCGCCTACCACCTCGCATATCAGGGTAAGTTGGCAGGTAATGCGCCATACTACACCTTGCAGAATATCAACACCCTGTACCTCCGACAGATTATCTCGGACGGTTTGGGAAGTATCAACACCGTGCGTGGTGTGCCATATAACAGCGTGATTGGCGATGGCTATGCTTGGGCAAACTTCGAGATGCGATTTAAGATTGTGTCGTTCCGCTTTATTAAGCAGAACTTCTACCTCGCTACAAACCCATTCTTCGATATGGGAGCGTGCGTTCAGCCATATCGTCTTGACGAGATGAAGGCGGTGGTTAACTCTACCGAACTCACCGCGAACGAGAAGAGCCTTATCTACTCGGGACAGAAGGAGAAGTTGCACATGAGTGCAGGTGTGGGTTTGAAGTTGGCTATGAATCGCAACTTTATCCTCTCGGCTGAGGTTGCCGTGCCACTCAACACCAAGATCTACACTACCGATGATGCTAACAAGGGCTTCAACGGCAATGTTAAGGTTAAGAACTCCTACAAGCCTGGCGTGAATATCGGATTGAATTATATATTCTAGCCATTGGCTATTAGCATATATATTGTATAGGTATTGCGTACCAAGAGTGTTAAGTCCCTGATTTAGGTCGGGGACTTTTTCTTGCGGTGTACCACCGCATTTACAAATCTACCCACCCCCAAACCCCCTCCGAGGAGGGGACTTGGTCGCAGATAAATCTGCTCCGAGTACTGTAAATAAAGGTCGGGAAGTTTTGTTTTTCTAACGAAAAACGAGAGTTAAGTCCCTGATTTAGGTCGGGGACTTTTTCTTGCGGTGTACCACCGCATTTACAAATCTACCCACCCCCAACCCCCTCCGAGGAGGGGATTTGGTCGCAGATAAATCTGCTCCGAGTGCTGTAAATAAAGGTCGGGAAGTTTTGTTTTTCTAACGAAAAACGAGTGTTTCTGCAAAAAGAACTTATCAGAACGATTTTTTCTTGAAGAAGTACTGCTTCTGCTTGCGCTTGTCATCTTGGTTGCGGGCAACAAAGACCTTTTCGCCCGTGTAGGGGTTTTCGCCCGTGTAGAACATCACCGACGAGAGTGTCATCGGCGTAGGTGTAAGGTCCTGCACCTGCTCCAATGTGAAGTGCAACTTGCCGAGTACCCTCTGCGACAATGCCCGCATATCCGCCTCGCGACAACCCGGGTGCGAGGAGATAAAGTACGGTATCAACTGATAACGCAAACCATTTTCGCGGCAAATCCTATTGAAATTGCAGTTTAACTCCTCGAAGAGGCTGAACGATGGCTTGCGCATCAACTTCAAAACCCCATCTTCGGTGTGTTCGGGAGCAACCTTCAATCGCCCCGATGTATGATGCACCACCACCTCGCGCAGATAGTCCGAATTATCGAACAGGTCGTAGCGGATACCACTACCGATATAGGCGTGCTTCACCCCCTTGAAAGTGCGAATTTTCTTGTATAGGTCGAGCAGTGGGCGATGGTCGTTATTCAGATTTGGGCAGACCTTCGGGTGCAGGCACGATGGTCGCAAGCACTTGGCGCACAACGCCTTATTCTTGCCACCCAAGCCGTACATATTTGCCGAAGGACCGCCAATATCGGTGATTGTGCCGTGGAAATCGGGCATTTCGGTTACAGCCTTAACCTCACGCATAATCGAAGCCTCGCTGCGCGAAGAGATAAACTTGCCCTGATGTGCCGAGATGGTGCAGAACGAGCAACCTCCGAAGCAACCTCGGTGGATATTTACCGAGTGCTTAATCATCTCCCATGCAGGAATATCGCCACGCCCCTTGTAGCGTGGGTGCGGCGCACGCATATATGGCAGGTCGAATGCCGAATCCAACTCCTCGCTCGAAAGTGCCGAGTGCATCGGGTTTATCACGACATAGTCGTTGCCCGTGCGCTCAACGAGTATATTGTCGCTTTCGAGGCGGTTGCTTTCGACCTCCTCTTTCGTGAAGTTCTCGCCAAAGGCACGCTTATCCTTTCGGCACTGCTCGAAGGAGTGTAGCATTATCGTTTTCTCGCTCGGAAGAGCCTCGACAAACTTTCTGTCCGCCACAAAGCCGACCTGACGAAGGGTGTGCAAAAGTTTTGCATTGTACCCATTACGCATCGCGCGAGCCACTTCGCGGATAACCTTCTCGCCCATTCCGTAGAGCAGAAAGTCGGCACCACTCTCTACCAAGATAGAGGGTTTCAGAGTGTCTTGCCAATAGTCGTAGTGGGTAAGTCGGCGCAACGATGCCTCGATACCTCCAATCAAAACGGGTGTATTCGGGAATAGTTTTTTCAGAATTTTCGTGTATGTCGTAACGGCATAATCAGGGCGGAAGCCAGCTGCTCTACCTGCGGTGTAGGCATCGTTTGAGCGCAAGCGTTTGTTGGCGGTGTAGTGGTTTACCATCGAGTCCATCACACCCGCCGTAACGCAGAAGCAGAGTCGTGGAGTGCCGAACTTCTTGAAGTCGCGCAAGTCATCTCGCCAATTAGGTTGTGGGACAACAGCCACGCGTAAACCCTCGTCCTCGAACAATCGCGATACCACCGCCGTACCGAACGACGGGTGGTCGATGTAGGCATCGCCCGAGAAGAGGACTATATCGACATAGTCCCACCCGAGCGCACGCATCTCCTTTACCGTTGTTGGCAGAAATCCCATAGTCTTTTTTGCTTTTATTCCAAAGTTGAAGCTTTGGAATATGTTTCCCACTTCTCGATGACCGCCTTAAAGTCGGCAGGGAGGTCGAGGGTGAACTCCTTATACTCGCCCGTCTTTGGGTGCTCGAAGCCGAGCAATCGTGCGTGCAAGGCGTGGCGAGGCATTGTTTCAAAGCAGTTCTCGATAAACTGCTTATACTTCGAGAAGGTTGTACCCTTCAATATCTTGTCGCCACCGTAGCGTTCATCGTTAAAGAGCGGGTGACCGATATACTGCATGTGAACACGAATCTGGTGCGTTCTACCCGTTTCTAAGCGGCACTCCACCAAGGTTACATATCCGTAGCGTTTTAGCACGCGGTAGTGCGTAACGGCGTGTTTGCCCTCCGAGCCATCGGCAAAGACATACATCTGATGGCGATTTTTCGGATTGCGACCTATGTGTCCTGTAATAGTTCCCTCGTCATCTGCCAAGTTGCCCCACACAAGCGCAACATAACGGCGTTGCGTGGAGTGGAGGAAGAATTGGTGCGAGAGGTGCTGGCAAGCCTGCTCGTTCTTGCCGACAACGAGTATTCCCGAAGTGTTCTTATCAATTCGATGCACCAAGCCGGCACGCTCGTTGCCCTGCTGGAACATCGGGTTATCCTTCAAGTGGAAAGTGAGAGCATTGACAAGCGTACCGCAGTGGTTGCCATGTCCGGGGTGTACGCACATTCCCGCCTCCTTATTCACTACGATAACATCATCGTCTTCGTACATAATATCGATTGGAATATCCTCGGGCGTGAGTGTAACCTCGTAGCGAGGAAAGGCGAGGCGCATCGAGATATGGTCGAAGGGTTTTACCTTATACGATGCCTTCTGCGGCTTCTCGTTCACAAAGACACCGCCATCGTCAATCGCATTCTGTATGCGGTTGCGTGAGCAGTTCTCGATATGTGTGGTGAGGAACTTGTCGAGGCGCATCATCGACTGCCCCTTATCGACAGTTATGGCATAGTGTTCGTACAAGCCGTTTTCGTCAGGTTTTTGGTCAGAAAGGAAACGGCGCGGCATAACGCCCACACCCGACTCCTCGTCATCGCCTTCGAAATCGACCTCGATATCCTCGTCAAGTTCTTCGTTTATGTACTTTTCCTCTGTCATAAATGTCAATTAAAAGAAGAAGTTATCTTCGGCTTGTGGTGCACTCGGTTGCTGCGCCTTCTGCGCATTGGCAATTGAATCGAGCAGGCGCTGCTCCGCCTTGGCGATGGAGTCCGCCTCCATCTTCGCCTTCAACTCCTCCTCAACACGGCGCTCCTCCGCCACAATCATACTATCGACCAATGCTGCATCGAGAGTCAAGCGCAACGACACGCGTGAGCCATACACCGTCTCGGCACTCGGCAACATCGACTGCTTATAGACCTTTGCGCGGTTGCGGTCGAGTGCCGGCATACCCTCGTCAAACTCTATCTCGCCGATATTCAATCCCGACTCCCAAAGTCGGCTCTTCGCCTCGAACAATGAGCGACCAAGCACCTGCGGTACGGCTGTTACATCGTTGGGTGCAACACCTACACGCAACACTACACCATTGCCCATCTCGGTACGCACAGCAAGGCTATCTTCCAACACCTCAACGCCATCAACAAACTCCGCCAAGACATAGTTCGTAGCGATATCCTCGGCATATTCGAGGTGGTCAATCGTTAGTCCTGCGGTTTCGAGCATATTCTTCGCCTGACGCAACGAGCGACCTGCCACATACGGCACCGCCACCATACGCTGGCGCGAGGAGTTTACCGTAACATAAACCTTACGCCCCGGCTTTACGACAACGCCACCTTTTGGCAGTTGGTCGAGTACCACACCACCCGGATAGGCTGCAACATGGAGCGAGTCGTTCACGATAATCTGCAAATCGCGGCGACCTGCAAAGTAGTTGGCATCGTTCAACTGCAACCCCACAAAATCGGGTACGGTGCGGCGTGCGCTGTGGCGCGTACCGAAAGCCATAGCGATAAACGATGCGACCGCCAAACCGATAAACACCAAAGCGATTACCGTCAGGTGGTAGAGTATTGTATGCCTCTTCAACCAAGACCAAAATTTCTTCATAATATATTTGCTTTTAGCCATTGACCATTAGCCATTGGCTTTTTTTATTTCGTTATAGTGGGTGTCACGCTCTATGGCTCGGTAGCCTGCCGAGGCGCACATCTTCTCAATCTCTCCAATCGTCAATCGTGGTCGCTTGTCTGCCGCACCTGCCATCGAGTATATCTTTGTTGAGTCCTCGATTGTGCCGTCAATATCGTCTGCACCAAACGACAACGCCAACTCTGCCGACTCTTTGCCGTACATCACCCAGTACGCCTTGATGTGTGGCACATTGTCGAGTATCAGGCGGCTCATAGCCAAAGTACGCATATCATCAACAATCGATGTTTCACCCAGCGACTCCAAGCCATTGTTGGCACTGCGGAATTTCAGCGGAATAAAGGCGTTGAAGCCCCCCGTTCTATCCTGCAACTCGCGAAGTCGCATCAGATGGTCGATGCGGTGGTCGATATTTTCGATATGTCCGTAGAGCATCGTGGCGTTCGAGTCGAAGCCCAACTTGTGCGCCCTCTCGTGCATGTCGAGCCACTCCGCCGAGGAGCACTTCTGCGGGCATATCTGCTTGCGTATCCCCTCGTCAAAAATCTCGGCTCCACCACCCGGAATAGACTCCATGCCTGCATCTTTCAGCAGTTGCAGTCCTTCCTCGATAGTCAACCCCGCCTTGCGAATCATATAGTGCAGTTCCACCGCCGTAAATGCCTTAACGCAGACCTCTGGCATAATCGCTTTCACACCGCGTATCATCTCGGCATAGTAGTAGAGGTCGCGGTCGGGGTGAACACCGCCCACGATATGCACCTCCGTTGCGCCACTCTCCCTGCGCTTCTCGACCTGCGCCAGCACCTCCTCCATAGAGTAGTCCCACGCCCCTGCCTCGCCCTTACGGCGGCGGTAGGAGCAGAAACGGCACTCGAACAGGCAGATATTGGTAGGTTCGAGGTGGAAATTCTTGTTGTAAAAGACCTTATCTCCACTTTTGCGCTCCTTTGCTTCGGTTGCCAATCGTGCCAACAACCACAACGGAGCCTCCTCCCAAAGGAGTTTGGCTTCGGCGGCATCGATACGCTCTCCGCGCGATAACTTCTCGGCTATATGCTCCACGGTCATAAGGCTATTTCGGTGCTTTGCGATAGAGATATATGGCAACTATTGCATATATTATATTCGGCAACCATACCGCCAAAAGTGCCGGTAGCGTGCCGCCCTTGGCGAACTCCTCGAATACGCGGTTGAGCATGATGTAGGAGAAGCAGAGGGCAATGCCGATACCGATATGCAGACCCGTACCGCCTCGTACCTTACGCGAGGAGAGCGATACACCGATAAGTGTCAGGATAAATGTTCCTATCGGGTAGGCGTAGCGCGTGTGATGCTCCACCTCGATTTGTCGTATCGAGTCGGAGCCCTTGGCGCGTTGCTGGTCTATAAAGTCGTTCAACTCCACGATATTCATCGTCTTGACCAACGCCTGCATATTTCCCAACTCAACGATATCGAGGTTAAGCAGGGTATCGAGGTTGCGATGTTGCTCGAAGGTCTCGTGACCATCATCGTCAAAGTGGCGCGTGATATATCGTTGGGCACTCCATCGTTTGGTGTCAACATCGAACTTCGCATCCGAAGCCTCCAACGAGGAGCGCATAAAACTGCCCTCGTATTTTTCGAGTGCCACGAACGAGGCCTGCGATGAGTTTTTGTTGAAACCGCGTATGTAGAAGAATGTTCCCGGCTCTATCTGGCGATAGATGTGACGGTCGTACTGGAAACGCTGTCGGCGAGGGATATACTGCTGCTCGAAGGCTACGCAGGTGCGCTGCGAAATTGGTATCACCCACAGGCTGAGTGCAAGCGATATTATGGTGATGACAAGCGCACTGATAAAGTATGGCCACATCAGTCGGCGGAAACTCATACCGCCCGACAACATCGCTACAATCTCGGTCTGATATGCCAACTTCGAGGTGAAGAATATGCAGGCGATAAAGGTGAAGAGCGCACTGAACTGATTGATGAAGAATGGCACAAAGTTCAAGTAGTAGTCGAGAATGATACTCTTGAATGGTGCGTGTGTCTGGGTAAAGCCGTCAATCTTTTCGACATAGTCGAAGATTACCACCACGATAATAATCATTGCGATGGCAAATATGTATGTTCCGAGGAACTTACGAATAATGTAGCGGTCGAGAATTTTAAGTCCCGGCCACCAACTGCGTCCTGTTTTATATTGCGGCTCCATACTCAATCTAATTGACAATTGATAATTGAGAATTGACAATTAAAGGTAAAAACGACAAGTCGTTTTTATCATTTATCAACTACTCTCTACTCACTTTTTTTACAATCTTCTGCCAAGTTTTTCGACCATCACCGCCTTCCATTCGGCAAAGTCGCCAGCGATAATATGTCGGCGTGCTTCGCCCACCAACCACAAGTAGAAGCCCGTATTGTGCAACGATGCTATCTGCGCTGCCAGCATCTCGCCACACACCACAAGGTGGTGGAGATATGCCTTCGAGTACTGGTGGTCTACGAAGGTCGTTCCGTTAGGGTCAATTGGCGAAAAATCGTTCTCCCACTTCTTGTTACGGATATTTATAACTCCCTCACTCGTAAAGAGTTGCCCGTTGCGACCATTGCGCGTAGGCATCACGCAGTCGAACATATCGACACCGCGCGAAATACCCTCCAAGATATTTATCGGCGTACCCACACCCATCAAATAACGAGGTTTATCCTGCGGTAGTATGGCATTCACAACCACAATCATCGCATACATCACCTCGGTAGGCTCTCCGACCGCCAAACCGCCAATGGCATAACCATCGGCATTGTACTGCAACACATTTTCGGCAGCCTTGGCGCGAAGGTCGGGATAACCACAACCCTGCACAATCGGGAACAACGACTGATAGTGTCCATACTTCGGTTGTGTCTTGTGGTACTGGTTAAAACACCTGTCGAGCCAACGCTCGGTCAATGCCAACGACTTGGCGGCATACTCTTTCGGAGCATCGCCCGGAGGACACTCGTCAAAAGCCATCATGATATCGGCACCAATCGTGCGCTCGGTGTCGATTACGCTCTCCGGCGTAAAGAGGTGGCGTGAGCCGTCAATATGCGACTGGAAGTGGCAACCCTCCTCCTTCAACTTGCGACACGCCGCAAGCGAAAAGACTTGAAAACCACCACTGTCGGTAAGCATCGGCTTGTCCCAAGTCGAGAAACGGTGTACGCCGCCCGCCTCCTCCAAAATTTTCATTCCGGGGCGGAGGTAGAGGTGGTAGGTGTTCGCCAATATAATCTGCGCCTTTGCCTCATCGCACACATCGCGATGAAAGATGCCCTTCATCGCCGCTGCGGTACCTACTGGCATAAAAATCGGGGTCTGAATGACACCATGGTCGGTGACGATTTCTCCCGCACGCGCGTTGGTCTTTGTATCCCTATGTTGTAAAGTAAACTTCATAATCTTGTGCAAAATTACTAATTTTCGCGAAATTTTGTGTAAGTTTGCAAAATAATTGGTGGTACTACCCGACAAAATGGAGATAATTTTCGACATAATTTACAGTGCCTTAATGGCTTACAGCGGTATAGGAATTGCGCTCGGAGTCATTATTTTAGTGCTATTTATAGTTCAAATATCTCTACATGTCGGACTGTACGGACGAGTTGCATCGTTCAGACTGATGAGCAAAAAGCAAATTCGCGACAAGGAGCCGGCAATTTCCGTTATCGTTCCACTCTTTGTCGAGGATGCCGACTATCTCGACAACGGACTAGTCTCCCTGCTGACACAGGACTACGACCGCTTCGAGGTGGTTGTGGTATATGTCGGCAACAACGATGACTTCTTTGTCGATTTGAAGTCGCTGCAAAGGGTATATCCTCACCTCTCGCCTGTACATATCGACTACTCACCGCACTATCCGATATCGACCAAAATAGCCCTGAATATCGGCATCAAGAGCGCAAAATACGACTTCGTATTAACCACTTCGTCAGATGCCACACCTACATCGGGGCGTTGGCTCTCGCTACTCGCCAAGGGCTTTATACACGGAGATATTGTTCTGGGTTACAGCGGCGTGGTACGACAGAGGGGATTTCAAAACTTTATATTCCGCGAATATCGCTTTACCGAATCTGTGGCGTGGCTCTCTTCGGCGATACGCAACCGCCCGTACTCTGCATCGCGCAATGCCCTCGGATTTACCAAACAACTCTACTTTGGCGTGCGAGGCTTCAACCATCTCAATATGAATGTGGGCGAGGACGACCTCTTCATGCAGCAAATCGCCTCCAAGGACAATGTGAGCGTAGTGCTGTCGCCGCGTGCCACCACAACCGAATGTGTGTGGGGCGGCTGGGACTGGTGGTGGCGCAAAACCAAGATACAGCAGACCACCCATCGCTACTATCCGAAGTGGGCTATGGTGCCGACCATCAGCGAGTTGGTTATCAGAGTTCTCTTCTTTGTTGCTGTTCTGGCGGCGGTAGTGTTTATGCCGTGGGAGTTCAAACTTGCGGCTCTGATTGTGGCTCTGTTGCGATATTTCGTGATTATGTTTGTGGTGGTGCGTAACGCAAGGCGTTTGGGCGAGAGCGGAATTGCCCCACTCCACTTTGTGTACGACCTCATAGAGCCGTTGTTGCGACTTACGGTGGCGTTGGCATCATACAAAAAATATAAGAAATCGTGGCTCTAAATCGATATATAGCGTGCGATGACCAGACTCTGGTGAAGATGGTTATCGAGGGCGATACTATCGCCTTCGACACCCTGTTTGCCCGCCATCGCGACACTATATACGCCATGCTTCTGAAATATACGGGCAATATCGGAGATGTCGATGATTTGATGCAGGAGGCGTTTATGAAGGCGTACCTCAAAATCGGACTCTACAATCCGAAGTACGACTTCGGGGCTTGGATATACACCATTGCCCGCAACACCTTTGTCGATTTCAGCCGTACCCGCAAGAGCAATGCCCTGAATCCGCAAAACCTGCCCCTCGAAAGTGGCGAATCGACACAGGTCTCGGCACCTACGCCCGAGGACTACATCATAAATGCGCAGCAACGAGCGCAAATCGAGCGATATATCTCGATGCTCCCCAAGGAGTATCGACAACTCTTTGAACTGCGATTTATTGACGAGTACAGTTACGAGGAGATAGCCGAGAAACTCGATATGAAACTCGGCACCGTAAAGACGCGCATATTCAGGGTGCGCAACATGATGTGTCGCCTACTGACCAACGAAGATAAGCAGAACGGAAAACAGAATACAAATGGATAGTGTAGCACTTATCGAGAGATACTTTTGCGACCTGTCGGAGGAGCAACGCGAGAAGTTCGCGCAACTTGGCGAGGTCTATCAGGAGTGGAACAGCAAAATTAATGTTGTTTCACGAAAAGATATGGAGCATATCTACTTGCACCATATTCTCCACTCGCTCGCCATTGCCAAGGTGTGCCGCTTTGCCGATGGCGCCAAGGTGCTCGATGTGGGTTGTGGCGGAGGTTTTCCATCGGTACCACTTGCCATAATGTTTCCGAATGTGGAGTTCACTGCCTGCGACTCGATAGGCAAGAAGATTCGCGTGGTTGAGGGTGTCTGCGAGGCGGTGGGCATCAGGAATATCCGCACCGTAAATGGGCGTGTCGAGCAGTTGAAGGAGCAGTTCGACTACATCGTGTCGCGTGCCGTAACCGATATGCCTACCTTTGTGGGCTGGGTGCGAGGCATGGTGCGCCAAGGACAAAGGGGCGAGTTGCCAAATGGCATTCTCTACCTCAAAGGTGGTGATTTGACCGAGGAGTTACGGGCAAGTCGCCGCCAGTGGGAGCGACACTATATCTCGGAGTTCTTCGATGAGGAGTTTTTCGAGACCAAGCAGGTAGTCTACTCGAAGGGTTAAAAGTCCAAAGTTAAAAAGTTGAAGCCGTGCGCAGATTGATTTTAATAGCAGTATGTGTTATGTCGTTTTTGGCGGTCGATGCCAAAAGCAGGGTGCAGCCGTGCGACTCGATAACCATCTTTGGTCGTGTGTTGTGCGAGGGTAAGCCACTTGCCAATGTGGCGGTGTCGGACGGAGAGCATATCGTCAAGACCGACTCGTTGGGCAAGTATGCCATCGCCTCGAACAAGTGGCAGAATACGGTATTTGTGATTACTCCATCAGGCTACGAGCCAGAGTGTCGCAAGCGAATTTTACCGCTCTTCTGGTCGTCACTGCGCAAGAAGCGCGAGGTTGCTGAGCAGCACGATTTCCACCTCGTCAAGCGCGACCAGACAAAGCATCGTATGGTATTTATGTCGAATGTCTCGTTCTACAACTCCAATGACGACCTGTTGCAGTTCAAACGCCGCACTGTGCCCGCAGCGCAGGCGTTGAAGAGTGAGATTGGCGACTCGACCGCGATATATACCATTCTGCTGGGCGATATAAGCAGTTGCCAACACTGGTATTCGAGTGAGTTCGATGTGGGCGATGCTGTATCGATGGTTGCCACACTCCGCTACCCGATAATGCTATATACTGTCATGGGTGATCAGGACAACGATGGAGCCGTGCCGGGTACAGGTCTTACAGACTACAAGGCGGAGCGACAGTATGTCTATTCGTGCGGACCGAAGTACTATTCGATGAATATCGGCGATATACACTATGTCGTGCTCGACAATACCGTATTCCGCAATGAGCCGGGCAAGGGCAAGTATCCTACCGAGATTGTCGGCAAGCGCAACTACGACACTTTCGTAACGGCAGACCAACTTGCGTGGCTGCGCAAGGACCTCGCACTTATCGAGGACAAGAGCAAGCCCGTTGTTGTATGTATGCACAATATCGCCATCACAGCAAACAGCAAGGGGCGAGTGTCCAAACGCTTCTCCAAGCCCGAGGAGGTCGATTCGCTGACCAACTGTTTCAAGGAGTTTGGCAATGTACACTTCGTGACATCGAGTTCGCAGGACCGCAGGGTTTCGAGAGCGAACGAGTACTCTAATATCGTAGAGCATGCATTGGCTCCCACCTCAGGCGATAGATGGAGATGCGGCTACAACGGATTTCAATCGATGAACTCGGCAGGTACGATAGCGGGTTTTGAGGTTTTCGATGTTGAGCAGGAGCGAATGTCGTGGCACCATCGCGCCGAGAGTGGCGAGATAAAGCCCTTCCGTGTCTATGATATGGCGAGTGTCGGAGCCTACTATCGCGACAACCTTCACATGCAAAATCTCCTGCGCGAGTACCCCAAGACCTTTATAAACTACGGCACGCCCGACTTCACCAACTATATATATATAAATTGGTGGGGCAACGAGGCGGGGGCTAAGTTGGAGGTCTTCGAGGATAACAAACCACTGCGTGTGCGCCAGATACATCAGGCAGACCCGCTCTATGTTGTATCTTCGCCGGCAAATACCCTCAAAAACAGTAGCAACAAGCCTCGCTTCGGGCGCAACAACTGCCAGCACATGTTCCGCGTTAAGCGCACTTCGCCGACCTCGGTTATTCGTGTGCGCACCACATCGCCATTTGGTGTGGTCTGCGAGGAACTCTTTGTGGGCAACAAGCCATTTTCGCCAACCACAAAGTAGTATATACGGTTGGGGAAGAGGCAGGTTTTGCGCTTTGTACTCCGAATTTTGACCGAATTTTTCATTTTGCACTTTGCAATTTGAATTTTATTCGTACCTTTGCACCACAAACATTAGGGTTTCAGTCTTTGCGAGGATTGAAATTCTTTATTTTTTTGTTGCTTGAAAAAACGCGAAACGATAAAACGAAAAACGAAATAAAACTATTATGGCACAGATTAATTACCTTACAGCAGAGGGTTACAAGAAACTGAAAGATGAACTCGACCACATGCGCTCGGTAGAGCGTCCAGCAGCGGCAGCGGCTATTGCCGAGGCTCGTGACAAGGGCGACTTGTCGGAGAATGCCGAGTACGATGCTGCACGCGAGGCACAGGGCTTGCTCGAAATGCGTATTGCGCAGTTGGAGGCAACGCTCAACAACTCCCGTGTTATTGACGAGAGCCTTATCAGCAAGGATAAAGTACAGATTTTGAGCAAGGTAACACTCTTCAACCACAACAACAAGCGCGAGGTTGTGTATACAATCGTATCGGAGAACGAGGCAAACCTTCGCGAGGGTAAGTTGGCTATCGGTACCCCTATTGCCAAGGCGTTGCTCGGCAAGAAGAAGGGCGAGGTGGTAGAGGTAACCGTACCGGCAGGCATTATCAAGTTCGAGATTCTCGATATCTCGATTTAATGCGTCTGTTATCCACAAAAACAGGGCTATCCTCGAAAAGATAGCCCTGTTTTTTTCGTCCCTTCCAAAAGGTTTAGTTCACCATCTCCTTGCCAAGATTTACCTTCTCGAACTTGTAGCCAAGTCGATGCAACTCCATCGCTGCGCCTATGCGGAACAATACGCGCGTGGTGCGGGCAAAGATATAGAACGCCTTGGTGCTCTGCGCCTCAACCTCCTCGCGGCGGATATAGGTTATCGCCGTATTGGCGCAACGGCGCATCATATCCTCAATCTTCTGCACCTCCTCCGAGTCGAGCGACAAGCCGAGAATGTTTTGTAGAATATGCTCGTCCATATCGTCAAATCCCTCTGCGCCGTGCAGTGCCGAGTATGGCTCGGTAGAGTAGGCTGCCCAATCCTCGTCCCAGCGATGTGCCACCGCCATACCTACATATCCTGCCCACGCAGTTGCTGCTGCGGGGAAACTATTTACCTGCGGCACGGCATCTGCCATATACTCGGGTGCATACTCCTTCCAACGCTCGTCAATATCGTCAGATGCAAGGAGTGTTCCCTCCAACATCTTGTGCGAGGTGCACAATCTCAACAACTCCTTCAAGAGGTTGTTCTCAAATGTATCAAAGTATTCGGTTTGTTCCATATCCCTATTATTTTACCTATTTGCAAACTTGTCGGTCACGGCTGCACAGGCGGCATCGCCCGTGATGTTCAACACCGTACGAATCATATCGAAGATGCGGTCGAGGGCGTACAATAACGGCAAGCCCTCAATCGGAATACCCGCCGCTGCAAGCACCGCCACAACCATCAGGGTTGGTCCCGGAACTCCCGCCTGACCGATACTGCCCAATGAGGCGGCAACGGCAATGGCAACATACTGCGCCATACTCAACTCAATGCCGTAGAACTGCGCAAAGAATATCGCTACAAGGGTGTAGTAAATAGCATTTCCCGTCATATTTATCGTTGCACCGAGTGGTACTACGAAGCCCGAAACCTGCTTCGAGATGCCCATGTTGTCGCATGCACCCATCGTTACGGGGAGTGTTGCCATCGATGAGGCTGTCGAGAATGCCACAACCTGCGGGCGTATCATCTCGCGGAAGAAGGTCTTGATGCCCACCTTCGAGAGGAAAATTACCGTCAGCGGATATATCAGAAGCCCCATAACCAACACCGCCAAGAGGTCTACCCACAGCAGGTTGGCAATCTTCAACAATATATCGAAGCCGAATGTTCCGGTCGCCTCCGCCATCAATCCAAAGACTCCCAATGGTGCCACCAGCATAACTTTGCTGATGCACCAAATCAGGGCATCGAGCAGATAGTTCAAGCCATTGACAACCTTGGTGCGCTTTTGCACCTCGATAGCGGCAATGCCAAAGCCGAGAAATAGTCCGAAAACGATGATTTGCAAGATGTTACCCTCGGCAAAAGCCTGTACAGGATTTGCCGGTATCATTCCGATAACGGTGTCCCAGAACGAGAGTTCTGTCGGTGCCCCCTGCTCCGCCGAGGCACTCGCCATAATAGAGGCAATGCCCTCGGCACTCAACCCTGCACCGGGCTTGAATATGATGCCCGCAATGATGGCGATAACAATCGACAAAACGGTTGTCAGCAGTATATACAAGATGCTTGTAACGCCGATTTTTCCCGCCGAGCGACTACTACCGAGCGATGCCGCACCCGAAATAATGGAGATAGCCACCAATGGCACCACCAACATCTTGATAAGTTGAATAAATAGGGTGCCAAGCGGTGCAAAGAGAGAAGCCCCCTCGCCCATTATGGCGCCTACCGCCATTCCTGCGACCATAGCCGCAAGAATCCAAAACCCGAGATTTTTCAGTAGTTGTTTCATAGTGAGAACAAAGGTAAGGATTTTTTACAACACTAAACCACATAACCACAAAAAAATAGCGTGTCGGAACACGCTATTCATATTGTTAGAAGTTCTGAAATGTACTCCAACTTGTATTCGACTCGGCGGCGCGCTCGATACTGTCGGGCAGGTTGGCAAAGAAGTCGAAGCCCGTCCACAACTCCACCTGATCAACCGATACGGCGTAGTTGGCGTAGGAGTCCGAGTAGGTTTTATGTTCAAACCAAAAACCAACGGTCGATGCCGCTGTCACTGTACCACTACTATTAGTTGTAACCTTCAAAGCGACTTTGTAGAAGTAGTTCGGAATAGGAACATCCTTCGTATCGTTTTTTGCTTGTGTGTATTTTATTGTCTTCGATTCGCCAACTTTCTCGAAAGCAACACCCGTTACGATATATACTGTTTCGCTCTTGGCTTGGCTCTGCAATGCATTCTCTAAATTGTTCCAGATGCCACCATTAAAATTATCTTGTATTTGCGGCACCGAGTTGGTCACATAAAATGTCTGCAACTGCATCTCCTTAATTCCGTTGCGTGAGCCGTTCGGAATAAGGTGACCGCGCGAATGACCAACTACATAGGAACTGGAACACAAATCTACCTGATCGCTTGAACTAAACAGCGGGTTGAACGACCACGAACCTGGACGCGACAATGAGCCCATGTGCTTCGATTCGAGCGGATATGCCACCCACATCGAGGTGTAGGTCGATTTGTCGTAGTAGGTGGTGTAGTTGCGCTCACCATTTGCCGAAACTTTGTACTCTGTGGCGTTCGGATAGAGCGTACCGTTGTCTGCGGCTGGCAATTCGAGCCAACTCTCGGTTGGTGATGTTGTTCCCTTGGTCGGGTCTGTGGTCGAATCCTCATCGGGATACGTGGCAGGAGGGGTTACCTCCCCTCCTGTCCCACTACCCGAGTCTCAATTACTCTTCTTAAAGAGATAAATTTGTGAATAATCAGTGGCAGCCTTATTTGAGAGAGCGTATCCACCAAACTTGTTAACAATACCCATCTGATACAACATACCACGACTATTAACAGTGCTATTGTTTGTTACACCAGCAAATACAAAGGCTTTGTCGTATGTGATAGACCAAACATAGCTAGTTGATGTGCCGTATGCCAAATTTGTTCCACTACCACCTCCGTTAGAATGGTACAAATTCTTTACTCCATCACTAACGGTGTAATAGTTACCAGATTTTGTGAATGTCCACACATAGCCATCAGCGTCAGTTTCCGAAATCTCATTATTTGTTACGGTTATCTCATTACCTACAATTTTTCCACTGCTCACAGTTGGGTTTGTTGGTAAGGCGATATATTTATTGTTTGCATAAGCAGCCATAATGTACTCACCACTCGTAAGGTCATTGATATTTGTAATCAAGACATATGTGGTTTTGCCACTATCGCCACCTGTACCGCCAGTGTTACCGGCAGCCTGCGAAACCTTAATGGTCTTGCTCTCTGCACCATCGTATGCGAGTGTTACAGTTGCCTCACGCGCTGCACCGGTGTTTGCTTCAACAGCAAACGAAACCTCGCCTGCTACGGTATAGTCGAAGTCATTAACCCAAGACTGATCAGCCGAAGCGGTTACGCTCTGACCCTCAACAGGGTTTGTAATGGTGTAGGCTACGGTTGCAACATCGCCTTCTGCACCAACAGCAATAGGAGAAGTTGTGGTTATATCCAATACCGGAGCTGGGGTCTCTGGGGTCTCGCCACCCTCGCTGCTACCACCAACGAGTTTGTAGAGCGTAGCAATGGTACCCGTTGTATTTATGTATGTGCGGAAACCAGATGTTCCATTCAAACGCAAGTGACGCGATGCATTGCCTCCCCAAACAATTTTAGCTGCACTAGACTCAATGGTAAAAGTCCAGTATGAATTATTATCAGCTACTGCAACGGAGGTTAGAGCACTATTTGAATCAGTAGTTTTAAGATATTTGCCGTCCGACAACTTAATGGTATATTTCTCACCCACCTTGTCAATAGTTACAGCAATCGCATCTGTATTGGTGTTACTTGCAATAATATCATTAGAAACCGTTACAGTCTGATACTTCAACCAACTACCATTCATTGTAGTAGCCGCACTTGTTCCTGATACAATTAAGTATGTACCGCTCCAATCGCTTTGAGCTGTTGTAACCTTAACATATTGAGCCGTTGGCTCGCCACCCGCAGCAGGCTTTGCATTCTGCTGAATAGCGATAGTCTTGGTAAGGTCGCCGTACTTAACAGTGATAGTTGCATTACGCTCCTCCTCGAGAGTGTTCTCTGCAACGGTTACGGTTACTATGCCATTGTTGTCGGCAGTTGTAAGCCACTCTGCATCGTCGGTGATAACAACGCTTGTACCCTCAACTGGGTTTGCAACCTCGTACTCAAAAGTAACATTCTCGCCCTCGTGCGAAATGCTTGTAATCGACTCAACATTTACGGTCAATACCGGTGGAAGTGTAGGCAATACTACATCGTGTCCTGCAACAACCTGCAAGTCGTCGAAGTGGAAACGCTGATAGCTAGTACCGCTTGCAGCTACGGTTACAGCCTCCTTCTTCGATGCTGCATCGAACTCAACAGCATAGTATGCAAGAGTGCTTGTAAGGGTAACCTGCTTTGTTACGCTACCTACAGTAACATTTACCGTTGTTTTGTCAGAACCATAGCACTTTGCAGCCAAGATAACTGTGAATGGCTCCGAAAGATTGAGTGCAACAGTGGTGATTGAACCCGCTTTGCTACCTGTACCAAACTTGATAGCACCATCAATCTCCTTCGAATTGTAGATATTCTCGAATGCTGAGTAGTTATCGCCCAAAGTGCTAATTGCATTCTCATTGTTAGCAATAGGGAAACGAGCAAAGTCATCCTCGAATGGCAATGCAAGACCGGTCTCCTCCTTAACAACATTCTCTGCTGCGAGCGATACATTCAAAGTGGTTACCTTGCCTGCCAACAACTCGATGTCGCTTGGCAATGTAATCTCCTTCGAGATAGCATAGCCCTCGGTTACAGCCTCGAACGAAAGTTTCGAACCGGTAGCCAAAGTCTGCGGATAGACAACAACATAAGTTGCGTTTTCGCCGTTAACCTCGTACTGAGTAGCCTCGGTATAGGTTGCATTTACGCTCGGAGCACCTCCCCAGTACAAGCCCTCCTCGCTGTTAATCTCCTGATTTACAACATCGAGATATACGCGACCTACGAGGTTGGTTGCTGCGGTCATAGTCAAAGACGATACGTGCTGACCTGCCAAGTTGCCGGTCTTATCCTTCAACACAATTTTAACAATTGCTGCCACACGCGCAAACTCCAAGTCAGAGAGCTGCTTGCCCTCCTCGTCGAGAGTTACAGGCTTTGCAATCATAAGGTCTGTTCTGCCATCGAACGAAGCAGCAGTAGGCTCCTGATTTGCAAGAATCTCAACCTTAACACCCTTCTCTGTAACAGGAGTGCTGAAATTGGTGTAAGGATAGTAAACAAAGAGAGTGTTTGCTACCGCAGTTGTTCCGGTAAATGTAGTGGTAAGCGAAGACTCCTCGCTGTCGTTCTTGAATGCATAGTTCTTGTAGCCCTCGCTATCCTGAACGTAAACACCAATCTGATCGCCCTTGCTCCAATATGGAACACCCTCGATCAACTCGGTACGGACAGCAGTCTTGTCTGCCAAGAGAGTTACGGTCTGTGTGAGCTCGCCACCCACGGTCTGCTCATCAAATTTGTTCTCGCACGATACTAATGCAGCTGCTGCAACTGCCAAAAGCATCAATTTTGTAAAAATCTTCTTCATAGCATTGCAGTTTTTAGAGTTCATACGAATTACCGTTTTCAATAGTTCCGGCAGCACCCTCACTTCCGTATGTCAAATCAGGGTTCTGCGACACGAAAAAGCCTGCCTCGACCTTCACCGAGCAGACATCTACCTCAGGAGCGGAGTATTCCCCCCCCCTCAAAATCTCTGATGTGTACTTCATAGTGTATGTGTGTTTTGTGAATTTAGCCCAAGTGCTAAATCTTCGATGCAAAGATAGTATATATATTTGAGAAAAAGCAAGAAAATGAGTACAATTCTACTAAACAAAGAGGGTTGCCCTCTCTATCTGTCGGACAACCCCTCAAAACCGCACAATTGCAGTCTCCTACAACTCCGTTTTCCACAAGCCGTGGAGGTTGCAATACTCATAGACTGCAATTGGTTTGCTGTTGCATACGCAGATGACAGCCTCGGGTTTGTCGGTTAAATCAACACGAATACCACCGTTTTCGATCTCGACATAGATAAAGGCGATATGGTGCTCCGGTAACATCGGGTGAGCCACACTGCCCACCTCAACCTTGATATGGCAGTCATCAATGCGTGTAACCACGGGAAGATGTTTCTCTGCACTTGCATCGACAGTGTTGGCAACCAACTCCTCCATATTCTCGCCACAACATACCACGGGAACTTTCGAATCAACAATCTTCTGAATTACATTGCCACAATGACGGCACTTAAAAAATTTTGTAGCCATAATTTTATTGTTTTTTAAGGTTTGTACTTTTTTCTCTCTTTTGTGCAAATTTACAACATTGTTTTTAGCCGTGCAAATCGAAAATTCTTATCGCTGTATAGGTAGAAACTATTCTTGACACTTAATTTGGGGCTAATGGCTAATAGCCCCAAAATATGGGGACGAGCGCAGCGGGTTTGTAAAAACAACAACACTAAACTATATAATTTCGGAAAATTCACATAAAACGGGAATTATCATTTGTAAAAACGATAATAAATTGTACCTTTGTAATAACATAGATGCTCTTTTGTCGTAAATTGAACATTAGAAATGGATATTGTCATCACATATGTGAACGGATTGGACCCCGTTTGGCAGAGCGACTACGAGAAATATACCAATAAACCTGTACTCGAAAAGCGTTTTCGCGACTGGGGCACATTGCGCTATCTCTTTCGTGGTATAGCCGAGAATATGCCGTTCGTCCGTAAGGTACACCTCGTGGTATCGCACGAGAGTCAAGTGCCTGCGTGGGTTAATCGCGAGGAGGTAAATGTGGTGCTGCACAAGGATATTATCCCTGTGGAATATCTGCCCGTTTTCAATAGTAACCCTATCGAGATGCATCTGCACCGCATTGAGGGGTTAGACGAGGAGTATCTCTATTTCAATGACGATGTCTTTCCGATGAAACGATGTGAGCCTACCGACTTTTTCCGCGATGGTAAGGGTATTATCGGTATGGCGCACCATATCCTTGTTTGGGATATGTTCAAACATATATGCCGCAACTCCGACCGCCTTGCCCGCAAGGCTTTGGGGTTGGAGCCAACTCCTCTCTTTCTGCGCCCGCAACACATCTGTACGCCGATGTTGAGGAGCGAGTGCGAGGAGTTGTACGAGGTGGCAAAGGGGGATATCTCGGCTACTATGTCCCGAACACGCAACAAGACAAATGTCTGTCAATACATATTCCTCGACTATATGTACTTGAAGGGCAAACTTATAAACAAGCGCCACTCCAAAAAGCACTTCTCGGTGGGTATAAGTTCCATCAGTGGGTTGGCGGGATTTATTAAGAGTCCTACCCACAAACTAGCCTGCATAAACGATGTGCAACTACCCGAGGAGCGATATAAGGAGTTGCGCGCGGCACTGCTCGATGCTTTCGAGGTGCGTTTTCCGCAGAAATCAAAATACGAGTTATGAGCGAGAAGATAGATGCCGTTATCACTTGGGTTGATGGTGATGACCCTCGCCACCGAGCAAAACGACAACAGTTCGGTACGCAGAAGCACTTTGCCGAGGAGAATGTTGCCGGCGATACCCGATTCAGCAGTCTTGGCGAGATATTCTACTGCGTGGCATCGATAAATCGCTTTGCGCCATGGATTAACAAGATATATATCGTTACTGACGAGCAAAATCCAAACCTCGAACCCTTCTTGGAGCAACACTTTCCACAGGGCTATATTCCGATTGAAATAGTTGACCACAAGACCATATTTCGCGGATACGAGGAGTATCTGCCGACCTTCAACTCCATATCCATCGAGTCGATGACATGGCGAATACCGGGATTGAGCGACAAATTCATAGAGTTCAACGATGATTTCGTGCTGTGTGCACCCGTTACACCTGCAGACTTCTTCGCCGGAGAGAACAAGTTGGTTTGCTATGCCCAAAAGAAGTCGTTTTGGTTTGCACAACTCACTCGACTATTCAAATACCGAAACGGAGGAACAAGGGTCGTATCGTTCAAAGAGACAATGTTGAATGCGGCAGCCATACTCGGTAACAGACGATTCTTCTTGAAGATAGACCACACGCCAAGAGGCTTGTTGCGCACACTCTACGAGGAGTATTTCACCAAGAATACGGAGGTGCTCGTGCGAAATATATCGCACCGCTTCCGTCACGCTACGCAGTTCAATCCGCAGGAGTTGCAATATCTTTCGCTATATATGGCAGGAAGATGCGAGTTGCGCCCCGTGAAGGGAAATCTGCTCTACCTGAAATCGAAAAAGAGTGTGGAGTATATCGCAAAGAAGTTGCGAAAGTTCTCGCGCAACACAGAGTGCAAGTTCGGTTGCTTCAACTCGTTAGACCTCGCCTCCGAACAAGGGCGCGAGATGATTATCGCATGGATTGAGCAGCGTATCGGGCTCAAATAAGAGTATCCTAAATCACAAAAGTTCGGATATACCACCTTATAGCACGCGCTCGCAACGGCAGGCGCACCCCTTTCGGTATAATATCCATACGGCGACAGCACTCGATGGTGGTGGATCTCTCCTGCTCGTTCTTCGCCAAGCGGAGCAGGTGGCGCAACTTGCGGATATACTGCTCGGCACAGCGACTGAACACCCCTATTCGCTCCTCATCGGTGAAGAGTTCCGTGTCGCGAATAAACTCCAATCTCCAATATGTTGCACGGATAAAGTCGTGCATTCGTTTGAAGTTCTCGTGCTGAACATGCATACGGCTGCTTCCGCGCGAGAAGTAACTGTAATACGCCTTGTTGATATTTGCTGCGCGCTCCGCACGAGCCATCAGAAGGTGGGTGCTTGCCCTATCCTCGAAGTACATCGCCGAAGGTATTGTGAAGTTCTCGAATAGGTCGCGGCGCACAAGCAGGGTAGGAAAGACCTTCGAGACCTTGTCGTTGAGATTTAGAATGGTCATCTCCTTTGCCGAATAAAATTGTATTGAGCCATCGTTCGGAAGTCGGTACTTTGTGCTGCCATCATCGTACTGCATGTGGAAGGTGCAACAAACCAATCCCAAGTTGTGCTCTATCGCCAGATTGTACATGTCTTCGTACATCTCGGGAGCGATAAAATCATCACTATCGACAAAGCCCAAAAACTCGCCCGTGGCAACCTTGACACCCTCGTTGCGCGCAATCGAAGGGTCACCCTGCTTGATGCTGATAACTTTTATGCGGTTATCCTCGCCAGCAAGGGCGTGGCACATCTCCAACGAGTTGTCGGTCGAGCAGTTCTCGACAAGCACAATCTCGATATCGGAGAGTCGCTGCGCCGTGAGCGATGCTACGCACCTTCTCAGGTAGGAGGCGGTGTTGTGTACGGGTACAATGATGCTTACTTTCGGCATATATTTACAGTGTTAAATTTTCGGTTTTGGCGTTGATATAGTTTATCAAATCGGTCGGCGAGAGGCGCAACTGCAAACCTCGTTGTCCGGCACTGATATAGATATAATCGAATTCCAAGCACGACTCGTCAATAAAGGTAGGGAATGGCTTTTTCATACCTATCGGGGTGCACCCTCCGCGGATATAGCCCGTAGTGGGCAGCAACTCCTTCATCGGTATGAGGTCGCACTTCTTGTTGCCCGACACGCGCGCCGCAACCTTCAAATCGACCTCCTTATCCCCCTGAATTACGCAGACAAAGTGCCCTGTGCGATCACCTCGCAATACTAGTGTCTTGAATACGCGCTCGATAGGCTCCCCGAGCGACTCCGCAACATGTGTCGCCGCCAAATCGTTCTCATCGACCTCGTAGGGTATCAACTCGTAGGCGATTTTCGCCCTGTCGAGCAGTCGTGCCGCATTGGTCTTATTTATACTCTGCTTTGCCATAATCTTTGTTGGTACAAAGGTAATAAAATTTGGCTGAATGGAGTAAAAAACATAACTTTGTGTTGCAAATAAAGATGAAAACCATGAAAAGAATAGTGCTTTTTGCTCTCCTTATGTTGTGTGGCGGTGCCGTTGTGGCACAGAGTGTCGACTCGCTAACGCTTCTGACAGCACCCCGCAAAGAACTTCGCTTGCCACAAGGCGCAGAGGGTTACACCGTAACGGGTATCTCGCTCTTTAACTCGGTGCAGACAATTTCGGTTATTCGCTACTCGCCAAAGCGGTTTCGGACATCGATAGTGCTGCCCGAAAAACTTACACAACTCTCGCAGATATCTATACCGAGTGGTGCCGATTTCAGCGTGAATGCCGGATATTGGGATGTCTCGAATGCGCAACCCTCCACATTTCTGAAAATCAATGGCAGGCAGATAGCCACAACCGCCGACTTCGAGAAGGAGCGCGTAGATGGTGTTGTCTGTATCGCTAAACGCAAGGTGGTTATTGATGGCTGCAAGGCGGACTCCGAGAGTCGATACGCAAAGCAATATAGAGATATTCTCGCCTCGGGACCTATGCTTATAGATGAGGGCAAGAGCGTGGACCATACCGCCTATATAAATACAATGGTCGAGGCTGTTCACGGCAAGGATATCGGAGCACACTACACCTATATCCGCCGCCACCCTCGTACCGCAATGGGCACCGATAGTCGCGGCAATGTGCTGTTGTTGGTGGTCGATGGTCGCTCGGTAGGTAATGCCGAGGGCGTAACCATCGTGGAACTGACCAAGATATGCGAGTGGCTCGGTATGAGCAATGCCATAAACCTCGATGGCGGCAGTTCCTCTACAATGTGGTCGAAGGAGGAGGGCGTGGTGAACTTCCCGTGTCGCAACAAAAAGTTCGACCACGAAGGCGAACGACGCGTGTCGAGTATATTGGCTGTGAGGAGAAGGTGATACTTATATATAAATATAGGTGGGCGGAATTATATACCTTGGGCGAGTTGTGGTCTGGCTTTTAGCCATTAGCCATTGGCTTTTTACAACCCCCCCCTCCGCTTCGCTCGTTCCCCTATTTTGGGGCTATTAGCCATTGGTCATTGGCTTTTTTATATTGGATTTGTTCGCTCCCCCCCATAACCCCCATAACCCCTATTA
>JAZRJD010000063.1:0-18222 GCA_045645625.1 Alistipes sp. | reverse complement strand
GTGCGTAACATCTGCTCCCAAGAGAGTGATGTATAGCGCCTTGTAGCAGCAAAATTAACTACGAACTCAACAAGCGTCATCGCAACCAATCCCCAAGCTATAGCCATCGGCGAATGTGAGATAGTGATAGCCAACACAGCTGTCATAATAGCCTTCTTAAGCAACTCCAAACGGAAAATTATCGAGCCGTTGCTATGCACCTTCAACACGTTGTATGCAACCATAGCCAACGGATAGAATATACCCGAGAGGATTATTACCTCGAAGTACGGAACTGTAGGCAACCACTTTTCACCAAGCAGAACTTCAAACAATGGCATTGCCACCACCGACAATCCTGCGGCTACGGGAGCCATTACAAATATGTTTATCAGAAGTACCTTGCGGAAACTCTCGGCAAACTTTGCGTTATCCTCCTTGATTTTCGCCAACGCAGGATAGGTTACCGACTGCACCGACAAGACCGCCGACTTAACGGGCAGATCCTTTATCTTCTGTGCCTGATTGAAATATCCGAGCGTGTCCGTAGTGTAGACCTTGCCTATAAAAAGCGAGGAGACATTATCATATACGGTCGAAACTATATCGGTAGACATCAATCTAAACGAGAATGGAGCCATCTCGCGCCAAGCCGATTTATTAAATGAGCCCTCGCCTCGCCAATCGCCTCGCCACCACAAAAGCAGCGACTTGACAGCCACAACCAAGACTCTTTGAGCGACCAATGCCCAAACACCTCCGCCACATAGAGCAACAACAATCGCGGTTACTCCCGCCACAAACGAAGCAGCAAAGTTTATGCGCGACAACACGCCAAACTTAAATTCGCGCGAAAGTTTTGTATTTTGGATTATTCCCAACGCATTCAGCGGAAGGAGCAAAAATAGCACTGGTGCAACTTTAGATATTACGGCCAAATCGTAGTAACGAGCCAAAAGTGGCGCTATTGCCACAAAAAGAAGATATAGAAGTGCTGATACTATCAAATTAAATAGAAATACGGACTTATAGTCGTCATCTGTAGGCGACTCCTTACGCAGTAGCGTCTGCGAAAATCCGCTATCAACAACCACCAAGGCAACTGCCGTAAAGAATGTCAAAATTGCCATCACTCCGAAATCTTCAGGCGATAGCAATCGAGCCACAATAATACTTACAACCATCTGCAACAACATAGAGCAAACCTTCTCGGCTGCGCTCCACGCTACACCCGTTGCGACTTGGTCGGTAAGACGGCTCTTCATACTTCGGGAGAAGTTATTATCGATTCATTAGAGCCTCGACACCCAATCTATACGAGTCAAGACCAAAACCTGCTATTGTTCCAATGCAGGTTGCTCCGATAAGAGATGTGTGGCGGAACTCCTCGCGAGCTGCAACATTCGAAATATGTATCTCTATTACAGCCACCGAAACTGCATCTATGGCATCACGCAATGCTACAGATGTATGAGTATAACCTCCAGCATTAAACAAAACACCATCATACTCCCCTTCCGCATTGTGGAGAGCATCGATTAATTCACCCTCAATGTTTGATTGTTTATAATCAATCGTAAGTGATGGATAGATGGCGCGGAGTCGAGGAATAAACTCCTCGAACGTCTCCGCACCATATACCGACTTATCACGCCTACCCTGCAAATTCAGGTTAGGGCCATTTAAAATTAAAAGTTTTTTCATCAGCTATTAGCTTTTAGCCATTAGCCATTGGCTTTTTTCTTCTACGATTTCGTCGATATTAACTATTTTACCGAGAGGCAAGCAAGTGCAATCGAATACTTCTTCGACAAAGCCGAGTCACCACGCGATGTCAAAACGCAAGGCTTGTTGGTACCAACAACCATTGCTGCCAACTCACCACCACCGATGTGCGAAACGCTCTTGAAGAATACGTTACCCGACTCGATGTTAGGGAACAACAACGCATCAGCATCGCCAGCAACTGCTGAGCCCTTAATCTTCTTGTGCTCTGCAACCTCCTTGTAGAGAGCGATATCGAGCGACAATGGACCATCTACAATCACATTGCCCAACTGACCACGGTCGGCCATCTTCGATAAAATCGCGCCATCTACCATTGCTGGCATACCCACGCTAACCAACTCCATTGCTGCCACGCAAGCAATTTTCGGAGTCTCGATACCGAGAGTCTTGGCAACCTGTGCGAGGTAGCCAATCTGCTTCTGCTTCTGCTTGAAATCAGGGAGTGGCAACACAGCGATATCCGATGCGAGGAGCAACTTGTGATAACCCGCCCACTCAAAGACCGAAACATGGCTCAAAACACCCTTTGGAGGAAACAAACCTGCCTCCTTATTCAAAATTCCACGCATATATACATCGGTCGAAACCAAGCCCTTCATCAGGACATCAGCCTCGCCCTCTGCCACAGCCTTAACAGCCGCAGCAACTGCCTTTGCAGGATTCTTCTCATCTACAACCGTAAAAATCGCAGGGTCAACTCCCAACTCTGTACATGTCTTCTCGATAACCTCCTTGTCACCGAACAAGGTTGCCTCGACCAAACCATCTTTATAGGCATCATAAACAGCCTCGATAGTGTGCGAATCCTGACCGTATGCCACTGCCAAACGCTTGCGACCACGCGCACGCGCTGCATCTACTATTTCTGATAAATGTTTCATTTTGTTCTTTATTGCTTTTAGCCGTTAGCCATTAGCCATTGGCTTTTAATTCTCAATTCTCAATTTTCAATTGACTAATTTATTAGTCTGTAAGTGTCTTGTGCGATAACCAACTCCTCGTTTGTAGCTATTACGGCAACCTTAACACGCGAGTTCTCGGTCGAGATAATGGTATCTGTTCCGCGTGTTACATCGTTTACGGCATCGTTCAACTCTACGCCCATAAACTCCATATTGTGCGATACCCAACGGCGCAAATCTGCCGAGTTCTCGCCTACACCACCGGTGAAGACAATCAAATCGCAACCACCCATCAACGCTGCATACTTACCAACATACTGCTTTACGCGGTCGTAGTACATATCGCGGGCAAGGATAGCACGCTCGTTGCCAGCATCGTAAGCGTTGTCAATATCGCGCATATCACTCGATACACCCGACACAGCCTCGACACCCGACTTCTTATTTATCATTGTGTTAATCTCGGCAAAATTCATACCCTCCTTCTCGGCGATATAGAGCACCGCGCTTGGATCGACATCACCACAACGAGTACCCATCATCAAACCATCAACTGGCGAGAAGCCCATCGAAGTGCAGTAAGACTTACCATTCAAGACAGCCGTTACCGAGCCACCATTGCCGACATGGCAAGTGATAATCTTTGAGTTTTCGAGGTCAAGACCGCAGAACTCTGCACCACGCTTTGCAACAAACTTGTGGCTTGTGCCGTGGAAACCGTAGCGGCGTACACGATACTTCTCGTAATGCTCGTATGGGAGCGCGTAGAGGTAGTTGCGTGCAGGAATAGACTGGTGGAACGATGTGTCGAATACCGCAACCTGTGGAACCGAAGGCAACACCTTCTCGATGGAGAGAATACCCTCCAAGTTTGCAGGGTTGTGCAGCGGAGCGATAGCAAACAACGAGCGAATCTTCTCCTTCGCATCCTCAGTAACTACACAACTGTCAGCGAAGAACTCTCCGCCATGTGCAACACGATGACCTACCGCCTTAACCTCATCAAGCGATGCGATAACACCATGCTCCTTGTCGGTCAATGCCTCCAACACAAGGCTGATACCTGTGGTGTGATCGGCGATTGGCTGGTGAAGGTGAAAATTCTCCTTGCCTACCGGCTTGTGAACAAGGTCACCCTCCGGCAAACCGATACGATCTACAATACCCTTTGCGAGCAACTTGTGAGCAGCAGCCTCCACATCAAGCACCTGGTACTTAATCGAGGAACTACCGCAATTCAATACTAAAATTACCATTGTTATACTGATTTTGAGTTAATTTTACTTAATTGCAACAAAGATACAAAAAAAAGTTGATAGTGGAGAGTGGAGAGTGGAGAATTTTTAATTAAAAATTAAAAGCGGACTTTTGAAAGCACAAAAAAAGAGCGAGATTTCTCTCGCTCTAAATGCTAAGAAAAATTCTCGCTCTCAATAACTACCCACTACTCTCTACTCGTTACTCACTGATTTTTCCTTTTTCGTAGGCTTCGAGTACCGATGGGCAGATTGCCATCTGCGAGAAACCGCCATCGTGGTAGAGATTCTGCATAGTAACCTTACGAGTAAGGTCCGAGAAGAGTGTTACGACATAGTCGGCGCAATCCTCCGCCACGGCATTGCCGAGTGGCGAGAGTTCGTCTGCCAACTCAAACCAGCGACCAAGACCTGCAATGCCCTGACCTGCTGTAGTCATCGTTGGCGACTGCGAAACGGTATTTACACGCACCTTACGCGCCTTGCCGTAAATTGCTCCGAACGAGCGAGTTATGCTCTCCAATAATGCCTTCGCATCGGCCATATCGTTGTAACCGACAACGGTGCGCTGCGCCGCAATATAGGACAACGACACCACCGAGCCCCACTCCGCCATTGCATCTTTCTTGTAGAGGACTTGCAACAGTTTATGGAACGAAACGGCAGAAATATCGATTGTCTTCAACATATTTTGGTAGTTGGTATCCTCGTATGGGATACTCTTGCGCACATTCGGCGACATACCCACCGAGTGAAGCACGAAATCTATCTTTCCGCCGAGAGCCTCGACCGCCTGATCAACCAAATTTTCGAGATCCTCCACCGATGTTGCATCGGCAGGAATAACGACCGCCCCGCACTTCTCGGCAAGAGCCGAAATTGTACCCAAACGAATTGATACTGGGGTATTTGTGAGGACGAGTTCTGCACCCTCCTCTTTTGCACGCTCGGCAACCTTCCACGCAATTGACAACTCGTTCAATGCGCCAAAGATAATGCCTCGCTTGCCCTTCAAAAGATTATAAGCCATAACCAAAAATTTAGAGTTATTACAAGGCAAAGATAGTAAAACTAACCGAAAACAAAAGCGGAAAACGATATTTTTCGTCTTCCGCCCTATTACTACTCGTATCTTCCCGCCTTCAAGCGTGCCACCTCATCGGAGGTGAGGAATCGCCAAGCACCGCGCTTCAAATTCTTCTTGGTCAAGCCTGCATAATAGACACGGTCGAGTTTCGTAACCTTATAGCCAAGGTGCTCGAACATACGGCGTACGATGCGGTTGCGGCCTGAGTGAATCTCTACGCCCACCGACTTCTTGTCATCTTTGATGTAGGATATTTCATCGAAATAGATATCGCCATCTTCGAGCGTGATACCCTCGGCAAGTTGCTCGAAATCAGCACGAGTAAGTGCCTTATCCAAAGTAACCTCGTAGATCTTCTTCTTGCGCAACGATGGGTGAGTCAATTGACGGGTAATATCGCCATCGTTGGTAAAGAGTAACAATCCGAGCGAGTTCTTATCCAAGCGACCAACCGGATAGATTCGCTCCTTGCAGGCGTTCTTCACCAACTCCATAACGGTCTTCTCGGCGTGGTCATCTTCGAGGGTTGTAACATAGCCCTTCGGCTTGTTCAGCACGAGATATACATTCTTCTCGCCCTGCAAACGCTCATCGTTAAACTTCACGATGTCGGTAGGCTTAACCTTTGTGCCGAGTTCGGTAACGATAACGCCATTCACGCTTACCAAACCCGCTGCGATAAAGTCATCTGCCTCACGGCGTGAGCAGAGTCCCGACTGCGCCACAAAGCGGTTGAGACGAATTTCGCCCGTAACCTTATTAGGGTTATACTTCGGATAACTACGCTCGGCCGTTGGCTTACCCTTGCCTTTGTAGCCCTCATTTTTGCTCTTGTAGCCCTCGCTCTTACCAAATGGCTTGCGAGTACCCTCCGACTTGTGACCGCCATTGAAGCCTTTACCCTTTGGCTTGAAACCATCTTTTGGTTCTTGTCTAAAAAGTTTTCCGTTTTCCGTTCTCCGTTTTCCGTTCTCTACACCTCGCTTTGGGCGATTGTCATCGGTAAAATTTGGATTAAACGATGCTCGCTTTGTTCGCTCACCGCTTCTACCCTCTCTCGTCTCTCGTCTCTCGTCTCTCGTCTTGGTTGTGCGCTCGGTGCGGAGTCGCCTATCCTTCGCAAAGCGCGAAAGTGCAGACGAAGAGTCGCTATTAAAATTTTTCATATCTATAATTATTATTTGCTATTTCTGTGCGCAAAGGTACACTAATTTTCGTAATTAGCGCAATCCTACTCCAATTCCGTTACAAAAAAGATGATTTTGAGGGATTTTTAGAGTACTATTTTCTGGTACGCCTCACGGTAGGCTCCACTTTCGAGGGTTATGCGACCACAATGCGTATAGCCCATCTTTTTCAGAAGTGAACGCATCGCCGCATTATCGCGATGGGTGTCGATACGGATGTCCTTGATATTTCGTTCGGCGCACACCTCCTCCGCATAGTGCAGAATCTCGCGGGCAATACCTTTTCGGCGGCACTCATCAGCCACCGCAATACGATGAATAACGGCATACGGATTTTCATTCAGCCACCCCTTGCCCTTTATCTCGCGATATGTAGGCTCACCATCAAAAGAGAGTACAAAATTAGCAACCACAATGCCGTTGTACTCAACAATATAATTATTCCTACATAAAATATCACTTGATATAATCTCCTGTGTCGGATAACCATCTTGCCACTGGTCTATCTCCTGCTTTGTAAACCAATTTTGAGCATCGGCAACCAACTCCATAATACGCAGCAAATCCTCCGTTCCACCCTTGCGGAAACGGAGATTTTTTCGAATACCTTTGAGTTGACGATTCAACTCCTTTTCGCGACCTCCCGTAACGCGATTTAACAGAGCGTGAAACTCCGCCGAGTGGTTATGGTGTACGGTATGACACAACTCGTGCAGTACCACAAACTCCTGCAAATGGGTTGGCAAAGTCATCAAAAATAGCGAAAGTGAAAGGTTATTTCGCGAGGTACAACAGCCCCATTTTGAGCGAGTTACACGAATTGTTACACGCCCATACGAGAAGCCGTATTGCCGCGCCAATCGCTCCACCATTGCTGGCAAAACTCGCTTCGCCTCACAGCGCAGAGCCTCAATTTGCGCAGAGGAGTAATCCGCGCCCGACATCGCGCGTTCGGCAACCTTTTGGCGCATCTGCAACACCCACTCCACCTTCTCTTCGAGAAAGCGCAACGCCTTTGCCGTTGCCACAAGACGCGGATACGACAGTCGCACCTCACCCGATGGTTTCACCGAGAGCGAAATGCGACTTGTAGTCCAGCGTTGTCGCAGCACGACATCGCCAAGAACGGGGTGTTTGTATACCTTATCCAACGCTTTACATATTTCCGCCAATGCGCTGGCGTACAACCTCAAACAGCATGATTGCCGCAGCGGCCGACACATTCAACGACTCGATAGCACCAATCATCGGAATAGCCAACTGCTCATCGCACAACTTCAAAACCTCCTTCGAGATTCCGTTCTCCTCCGAGCCCATAACGATAACGGTCGGTTTGGTCAAATCAGCATCGTACATCAATTTGCGGCTATGCTCCGTAGCGGCAACAATCTGAAATCCCTCTGCCTGCAACGACTTCAATGTATTGCGAATAGAGCCGACACGCGCCACCGGAATACGGGTTAATGCACCTGCCGAGGAGCGAATAGAGTCGGCATTTACGGGAGCCGAATTTTTCAACGAGGAGATAATACCGTGCGCACCTGCACACTCCGCCGAACGGGCAATACCGCCAAAGTTGCGCACATCGGTAACATTGTCAAATACAACCACAAGCGGCGTTTCATCTTCGGGAACGCGCTCCAAAATATCCTGCACCTCGACATAGTCGATAGCGGCAATAACCGCTACAACGCCCTGATGGTTGCCACGAGTCATACGATTCAACTTCTCGACCGGCACCTCTTGATAGTGGCGGCGATGGCGATAGCAGAGGTCTTTGAGGTCGTTCATCAACTGTCCCTCCGCACCCTTGCGAATATAAATTTTCTCAATCTGCTTGCCCGATTCAATAGCCTCGGCTACGGGGCGAATACCAAAAACAATGTTTTCCATATCTTATTGTTGCTCTGTTATTTCCACTTCGTAAGATGCCTTTTCCCACTCGTGCATCAAGTGGTCGTAGCGACCTTTCAACTCATCGTACGCCTTATACTCCTCGGCATTATAATCTGTCGCCGTAGCGAAACGCGCCTCATACTCGGCAATCTGTTTCTCGACATCGGCGAGTTCCGCCTCAATCTGCTCGACATTCTTGCGCAGTTTGCGGAGCAACTTCTCCTGCTCCTTCTTCTGCTCGTAGGAGAGTTTACCCTGCGAAGCCGTTTCGGAAGACTGTGCAGCCGATGCCACAGGCGTTTTACGCTCAATTTCGTGCAGGTTTTCGAGTTTGCGTTTTTCGAGGAAGTAATAAATTCCGCCCAAATACTCGCGCACTCCCCCATCGCGAAATTCGTAGACCTTATCGACAATGCCATCGAGGAACTCTCGGTCGTGCGACACGACGACAACCGTTCCATCGAATTTTTGAAGGGCTGTTTTTAAAATATCCTTCGAGCGCATATCCATATGGTTGGTAGGCTCGTCAAGGATTAGAAGGTTGTGCGGTTCGAGCATCATTCTTGCCATAGCCAAGCGCGAACGCTCGCCACCCGACAAGACCTTTACCTTCTTGTCAATATCCTCGCCTCGGAACAAGAATGCACCCAGAATATCGCGCAGACGAGTGCGAATATCACCCACCGCTACCCTATCGAGTGTATCGTAGACCGTGAAGTCGCCATTCATCAAATCGTCTTGATTTTGAGCGTAGTAGCCGATGCTGACATTGGCTCCGATTTTAATCTCGCCCTCCGACTGCTCCAACTCGCCAATCAACATACGGGCAAAGGTGGTTTTACCCTCGCCATTGCGACCTACGAGCGCAATTTTATCCCCCTTATGAATGGTAAACTCCGCACCCGAAAAGACTCTGTGCGAGCCAAACGCCTTGCCTACACCTTTGATATCCGCCACAATCTGACCGGAACGAGGAGCAGGTGGGAACTTAATGTTCAGCGTTGCCAAATCCTCCTCTTCGACCTCTATGCGATCCAACTTGTCAAGTTGTTTAATGCGCGACTGTACCTGATTCGACTTGGTCGGCTTGTAACGAAACTTCTCGATAAACTCCTCGCTCTTCTCGATAAGTCGCTGCTGATTTTGGTATGCCGCCAACTGCTGTGCTCTGCGCTCGGCACGAAGCGTAACAAAGTGAGAATAAGGCACTTTATAGTCGTAAATCTTACCCAACGATAACTCTATCGTGCGAGTTGTTACATTATCCAAGAAAGCGCGGTCGTGCGAAATCAGAAGCACCGCACCGTTGTAGTTTTTCAGATACTCCTCCAACCACTGAATAGACTCGATATCGAGGTGGTTTGTCGGCTCGTCGAGCAGAAAAATCGAAGGTCGGCGCAACAGCAACTTAGCCAACTCGATACGCATACGCCAACCGCCCGAAAATTCGCAGGTCGGCTTATCGAACTCCTCACGGCGAAAACCTAAACCTAACAAGGTCTTTTCAATATCGGCATCGCGCGTATCGCCACCGAGGATATGGTAGCGGTCATTCGCATCGTTCAGGCGATGCAGCAACTTTTCATACTCCTCGCTCTCGTAGTCGGTGCGCACAGCAATCTCTGCCGTCAGTCGCTCAATCTCCGCCTCCAACGCCAAGACCTCCTCGAAGGCCTTTGCCGTTTCGGCTATCAGTGTGGTAGTATCTGCCACTTGCATCTGCTGCGGCAGGTAGCCGATTGTGCAGTCTGCATTCTTGGTTACGGCACCCGAAGTGGGCTGTTGCAAACCCGCTATAAGTTTGAGTATCGTGGTTTTACCCGCTCCGTTTTTACCCACCAAGCCGATTCTTTCCTTGGGATTTATAAGGAACGAAATGCCGTCAAAGAGGGTCCAGCCGCCAAAACTTACGGTGAGGTTATCTATCGAAATCATCTAATTAAGCCTTCAAAATATCAATTATTGCCTGTTCTTGGTCCTCCGCGCCAAATACCGAGGAGCCGGCAACTATCGCATCTACACCAGCATCGAACACCTCGCGAGCGTTGCTTGCCGAGATACCGCCATCAATCTCTATAAGGCAGTTGTAACCCTTCGTATCAATCTCCTTGCGCAGGGCACGCACCTTATCGAGCGAGTCGGGCATAAAGGACTGACCGCCAAAACCCGGCTCTACGCTCATTACCAAGACCAAGTCCAACTCTGCGAGGTAGTCAAAAACTGCCTCGGCAGGGGTTGCAGGCTTGATGCTTACTCCCGCCTTTGCACCTGCTGCCTTAATCTCGGCAATTGTGGCGCGAGGGTTTGCACACGCCTCGTGGTGAAATGTCACATAGTCGGCTCCAGCCTTGACAAAACGCTTTACATAACGCTCGGGCTCAACAATCATCAGATGCACATCGAGCACCTTGTTGGTCGCCTTGCGCACGGGTTCCATCACAGGAAAGCCAAACGATATATTCGGCACAAATACGCCGTCCATAACATCGATATGCACCCACTCGGCAGCCGAGCGATCAATCATCTTTATATCGCGTTCGAGGTTGCCAAAATCGGCAGATAGAATCGATGGGGCTACTATTCTCATACTCTTTTCTACTTTATCGTTAGTTAAGGGTTACTCTTGCTACTCTACTATCAAAATAGTCCTACTACTCTTGCCATTGTCGCAATATGTATCGACTAATGGGTTGCCTTGTACCACGCTGTTTGTTGCCACAACTCGGAACAGAGATCTACCATTGCCGAGGTAGTCACTCCGTTATAGACCTTTATATCGTAGTACTTATTGCCAAAGCTTGTCCAGAATTTGTCGGTATGGTAGAGCGATGTTACACTCTTGGTAAGTTGCTGTTTGAATGCCTCGACCGCATCGGCATCGGCACACGACTGCTCCACCATATCGCCAAGGTCGTAGAACATGTGTACAGGGTTATGGCTGGCATCTATTCCATCATACACCTGCAAATTATTCAACGAGAAGTTCTCTTTCAACGAGGCACTATTCACTGCCTTAACCGTAGCAGCCAACGCCTCCAACTCCTCCATGTGTATCATCGAAACACATGCCGAATTAACGCCTGCGCTATTTTTGTAGTGTTCGACATACTCGTTGCACACCTTGTCGAGGTCGTACGAAGTTCCCCTCTCCTCCAACATATACGGCAGTATTTTCGAATATGGGAATCCTGCACCCAAAACCTCGCATGGTGAAGCCACCATATATTTCGCGGCATTGCGCAACTCGTACGCTGTCTCGATATTTGCCATATAGCAGGCATCGAAGAGTATATAGTCAAACTTTACGCTATTTGCCGCTATTGCAGTGGCAATCTCTGTTACATCGTATCGAACATTATCTCCATCGCCGATATGGCGTGTTAGCGAGTCATAAGGCTTGCTCCACAGCAACGAAGGGGCTCCAACCTTCATCAATTGCACCGAGGAGACAGTCGGATTTTTAGGTACCCACCCAAAGCCGTGTGAGCCTACTACAAGAGCATACTTCTCGGCAGGGGCATAATCCAACGCTGCACGCAGATTAGCCTCGAAGAGGGCTGCATCGTAAGGCGTAGGCAGCGACAACTCCTGAATCTTCTCCTTTACGGCCTTGCCTAAGGCTGCATCGTAGCGCAACTCGTAGAGGGTGGCATCGGTGGTCGAATCGGTGGTTATTGCCAACAAAATGGCATCACCCTGAATATCGGTATTTAAGGCATTGAGCATATTCGAGACATTCACATTGAAATAGGAGTCCAATGCCGTACCCACAAACTTTGCAATAATGGTCTGCGATGCAACTTTGTGTTGGCGCACCGCTATTGTTGCTTTACAATCGGGCACACCCAACAACGACACCGAGATAGTGCCTAATGCCTGTTCACTATCGGAGGTATTGTCGGATAGAGCCCTCACCATATACTCTTTGCCCTTGACCTTCTCTACGGTAAATAGCGAAGAGGTGTTCGATACCTCAATTTCGGAGTTTGCCTCCACCGAGAAGGTGGTGCCGACTCCCGCCTTACTCGACAACATAATGGTAGTGCGATCAAACTGAATTGCAGCAATTTGCATCACATCGATTTTGGTATCTTGCGCCACTCCATCAACAACAAAGCCTACCGAGCCGATGCTCTGGTCCTCCGCACTGGGGTTATTCTGCAACGCCTTGACTACAATGGTATATTCGTTGTTGCTATTTTTTGTACCGAGTGTAGCCTCTATCTCTCCCGTTGTCGTAATCTGTATATTCTCGCCTTTCGATACAAACTTCACAGTTGTAGTGGCATCTGCAACCGCATCGACATAGCATCGGTCGCCATTTATCAGGCAAATTTGAGGCAACTGATATGCCGAAATCCCCACAAAACGGGTGGATAACATCTTGAAGTTCAGGCTACTCAAACGCACCGTATCTGCCGTATTGTTCGAGCGGAGAGGGGTAACGGTAACAGTTACAGGGCTGCTCTCATCGACCTTTGCACCATGATTAGGCTCACAGGTAAAACCCTTATAGTCGATAATCGACCAGTCGTAACTCGCCTTCGATATTGTAAATGTGGTACTGCAACCCTCTGTTCCATCGAGCACAAGGGTGTAGTCCTTTATGCCTACAACGCGCAAGTCGTTAGAGGTCACCGCATCGGATTCAACATTCAAGCAACTCGAAAGTAACGATGCTACAACACACGATATAACAATAGCAAATATCTTCTTCATAGTTCTCTATCTATATTCACGAGGTTTCAAATTATTGAACTGCCAAGTACGCTCACGCTTGAAGGTGTAGTTCTCCGGCTTATTCCAGTAGACACGGCTGTAATCGAAATAGTAACCCTTCACCCTATTTTTCGGAAAATCGAACGGCACAAACTCTACCGTGCGACTTATAATACGCCCTTTCAGATAGTTAATACCCTTCGATGCCATGTAGTCCAAGCCGTGCGAAAACATTATGATATGCATCGGAGTCTTCTCCTTCAATCCATCGCCCGACTGCTCGATGCAACGCAAAATACCTCGCAGATGTTCCGAGTATGCCAACTCGCGTACGCGGTCACCCGATGCCCCGTAGGCGTAGGTGAGAATGTTGAGCAGCGTTGGCGAAAAGGGATCGTGCTCCATCGCTGCGATACCCGCTGCTATCAACTCATCGATATCGTGCACCGAGGGTTTATCAATCGAGACACGCGCCATAATCTCCTGTACGCGTGTCATTGCCGCATTGACTTCGAGAGGCTTGTATGATGGCTGAAAAGCGTAGCCATAGTAAAGGTAATGGTACTCATCGTCAGACATCGTTCTACCCTCTTTGTAGCGCAACATCAAGTTGGGATAGTAGAACGGAGAGTCTACATCGTTAATGATCGCGAAGATACGGTCGTTATCGGGTGTGCCGGCAAAAACCGATACCCCAACAAAGAGAGAGAGCAAAATAACCAAAAATCTCTTCATAAAACTCTTTTTCGACCAATAACGCAGTGCTGTCTATTTTTCGTATTCGGCAATCAACTTTTTCATCTTTGCCAGCAACGCCTCGCTACCCAGAACAAGTGGCAGTCGCATCGTGTTCGAGCATACGCCCTTTGCGTAGAGGGCCGTCTTAATGCCGACAGGGTTGCCCTCCTCGAAGAGTGCCGCCACAATGCCGTCAAGTGCATTTAATTTTTGCGCAGCCTCCTCGGTATTACCGTCAAGTGCAAGTCGAACAACCTCGGCAGTCTCGGCAGGATAGGCATTTGCCAATACAGAAATTACACCAACACCACCTCGCTTTATGACCTCTACGGTCAAGCCGTCATCGCCCGAGATAAGCAGGAAATCGCTTGGTGTTTGCGCCTTTACACGCTCCATCTGTGCCAAGTCGCCCGAAGCCTCCTTTACGCCGATGATATTGTCGCAATCGGCTGCCAAGCGGGCAATGGTTTCGGGTGTCATATTTACACCCGTTCTACCCGGAATGTTGTAGAGCATAACAGGTAGTGGCGAAGCCTCTGCGATAGCCTTAAAATGTTGATACAAACCCTCCTGATTAGGTTTGTTGTAGTATGGATTAACACTCAAAACGGCATCGTAACCCGACAAATCCCAAGTGCGGAGCGTTGCCACCACATCGCGTGTGCAGTTGCCACCCACGCCGACCATCAAACCAACTCGTCCTGCCACCCTCTCGCGCACAAAGCGAATAAGGGCCTTGCGCTCATCGGTGGTGAGGGTTGGAGTTTCGCCCGTAGTACCGAGTACGAGGATATAATCCACGCTACTCGCTACGAGGTTATCTACTATTCTTGCTACGGCGGCAAAATCTACTGCTCCATTCTCGGTGAATGGGGTAATCAATGCTACGCCAAGTCCATAAAAATTACTCTTGTTCATCTATTATAACTGCTTAAAAGAGGCTTCCTTGTACAAAGTCCTCTTGTTTTTTATCATCTTTTCTGTCCTCCCTCTCGACAACGAGATTTTCGGAGGCGTTATTTTGTGTTTCTGCTCCGATAAGTGCGATAAAATCGCTCTCGCTCAAAATCTTCACTCCGAGTTTCTCCGCCTTTTGCAACTTGGCAGGTCCCATATTCTCGCCCGCCACGATAAAGTCGGTGTTGGCAGATACTCCCGATTGGTTTTTCCCTCCGTGTAACTCAATCAACTCCTTCAACTCATCGCGCGAATGGTCGAGGAATTTGCCCGAAATCACAATGTTTTTGCCCTTCAAACACTCCGAATGCAACTCCTTTGCCTCCTCCTCGAACTGCAAACCCGCCGCACGCAGACGCTCCACGATGGCGAGATTCTTCTCATCGGCAAAGTACTCCAAAATCGCATCGGCAATCTTGTCGCCCACCTCCTCGGCTTCAAGCAACTGCTCTTTCGATGCCGACATTACCGCATCGAAGCTCTTGAAGTGCGCAGCGAGGTATTTCGCAGTGGTTTCGCCCACAAAACGGATACCCAACCCGAACAATACTCGCGCAAACGGAACACTCTTCGAAGCGTTGATGCTTCGAATTATATTGTCGGCAGACTTCTCGCCAAGTCGCGGAAGAACAGCCAAATCGACCGCTTTCAGGTCGTAAATATCTGCGATATTATCGAGCAATCCGCTTTCGTGCAGCAACTCCACCGTCTCAACGCCCAAGCCGTCAATATCGAGTGCTTTGCGGCGAATAAAATGTACGATGCGACCGAGAATTTGAGGTCGGCAACCACCCTGATTAGGGCAGTAGTGCTTTGCCTCGCCCTCGTAGCGCACGAGTGGCGTTCCACACTCCGGACACTCGGTAATATACTCGAATGGCTTGCTGTCAGATTTGCGCTCCGAGAGTTCCACCTCGGTAATTTTCGGGATAATCTCGCCACCCTTCTCCACATAGACCATATCGCCAAGGCGGATATCCAACTGCTCAATCTGCTCGGCATTGTGGAGCGTGGCACGCTTTACAACCGTACCCGCCAACAATACAGGCTCCAAATTTGCCACAGGCGTTATCGCTCCCGTGCGACCTACCTGAAATGCAACACTTACAAGTCGTGTCAGTGCCTGCTCTGCCTTGAACTTGTAGGCAACCGCCCAGCGTGGCGACTTGCTCGTAAAACCGAGTCGGCGGCGTTTCGCAAAGTCGTTGACTTTGATAACGATTCCGTCAGTCGGGTATGGCAACTCCTTACGGGCAGTGTCCCAATGCTCGATAAAGGCTCTAATCTCCTCGGCAGAGCGACATATACGGGCGTGTTCCGATACCTTAAATCCCCAACGGCGAGCCGACTCCAACGCCTCCCAATGGGTTGAGAATGGCAACTCGCGCGAAGCAATCTGATAGAGTGTGCAGTCTAAACCTCGCTTTGCCACAATCGAAGATTGTTGTTGTTTGAGTGTTCCTGCCGCAGCATTTCGAGGATTGGCGAAGAGTTGCTCTCCTGCCACCTCGCGCTCGGCATTCAGACGGTCGAACGATGCGTATGGCATAAAAATCTCGCCACGAATCTCGAACTCGGCGGGATAGTCGCCCATAAGCGTCAAAGGTATAGAACCAATAGTGCGGACATTTGCCGTGACATCATCGCCACTCTCACCATCGCCGCGTGTTACGGCACGCACCAATCGTCCCTCCTCGTAGGTTAGCGATATAGCCGTTCCGTCAAACTTCAACTCGCAGACAAACTCCGTTTCGCCCTCCTCCTTCTCAATACGCTCGATAAACTCATTCAAGCTCTCAATCGAGTAGGTGTTTGAGAGCGAGAGCATTGGGTAGCGGTGCTTTACATTCTGGAATTCGGAGGTTTTGTCGCTACCGACACGCATGGTCGGAGAGTTCTCATCGGCATACTCGGGATGTGCCTCCTCCAACTCGATAAGACGATGCATCATTTGGTCGAACTCGAAATCCGAAATCTCGGGCGCGTTCTCCACATAGTACTTGCGATTGTGATAGTGTAACGCCTCTCGCAAGCCAATAATCTCATCGTAAATCGATAATGCCATACCTCTGTTTATATATTATTGCGTAAAGGTACGGAGAAATTTTGAATTGTTGAAAAAAAAGGCAAATAAAATTTGTTACAATCATTTCCTTGCCATATATTTGCGCCGAATTAAGTACAAAATAAAAGATAAAGATATATGGCACCAAGCGCAAAAAAACGATTAGTAGTTAGTTTTAACAATATGTCTCCCGAGTTGCAGGAGGAGGTTAAGGCGGCGTATCCGACAGGTTATACGGACTTTATGATGCGTATTCCGAAGCCAAATGGTGAGTTCTTCTTTGCGGTACCTTTCGAAACAGAAGAGGTTAGTTATCTTGTGAAGATTGATGTAAAGATTGATGATGCTTCGGGAGAGGAGGAAGATAAGGATTATTACGATGACGATTTGAAGGGAGCTGACGAGTTGGCAAATGATAATTCTGACGATGACCCTGCTGACGACAGCGCAGATTTCGATATGTAATTCTTTCTTTTAGACGAAAGACGAAAGACGAAAGACGAGAGTTTTTCGTCTTTTTTTTGTTTGGGGTAATGAGAAAAAAAGAGTGAAGAAAAACTCCTCACTCTCAATTCTCAATTACTCTTAGTATTGCTCCTTCTCGTTAGGGAAATCGCACGACTTGACATCCTCGACATAGTGCGAAATTGCTTCGCTCATAATGGTATAGAGGTCGGCATAGCGGCGCAAAAAGCGTGGCGAGAAGCCTTTGTTTATGCCGAGCATATCGTGTACGACAAGCACTTGGCCATCACAAGCACCACCTGCACCGATACCGATTGTCGGAATCGAAAGTTCCTTCGATACTCGCTCTGCCAATGCCGCAGGAATCTTCTCCAAAACGATTGCGAAGCAACCTGCCTCCTCCAACAACTTGGCATCACGCACCAACTTCTCTGCTTCAGCCTCCTCCTTGGCACGAACGCTGTATGTGCCGAACTTATGGATAGACTGCGGAGTAAGTCCGAGGTGTCCCATAACAGGAATACCAGCCGCCAAAATACGCTTTACCGAGTCGAGAATCTCCTCGCCACCCTCCATCTTTACAGAGTCTGCACCCGTCTCCTTCATAATGCGGATTGCCGAGTCGAGTGCCGCCTGCGAGTCACTCTGATATGTTCCGAATGGCATATCGCACACTACCAATGCACGCTCTACGGCACGCACAACCGACGAAGCGTGGTAAATCATCTGGTCGAGTGTGATAGGAAGAGTAGTCTCCCAACCCGCCATAACATTTGCTGCCGAGTCGCCAACAAGAATTACATCTACGCCAGCACCATCGACAATCTTCGCCATCGAATAGTCGTACGAGGTGAGCATCGAAATCTTCTCGCCTCTATCCTTCATCTCTTTGAGTCGCAGTGTGGTAACGGCTCTTACTTTGCTCTCTACTGACATCTTAACTCTCCGAAATAATTAGACATGACGCAAAATTTCGTCCAAGCCGTTGAAGTGATTTTTGTAATCCTCCAACGAACGAGAAATAATTTCGTAAGCCTCCTCGCGACCAAAGACATGGGTAATCTCTACCTTCTTCTGTGACTCCGAGTCTGGCATATCCTTGTAGGTGAGGAAGTAGTGCTTCAAACGATTGATAACACCCTTTGGTAACTCTGAAATATCGTTGTAACCGCTGTAAGTTACA
>JAZRJD010000062.1:0-14477 GCA_045645625.1 Alistipes sp. | reverse complement strand
TATTAAATTTTTGTTGCAACAATGAACAAGGATTCATTAATCAGACTCGTGAACGAGCAGATGTGGACAAAGACTGATGCCGACATCCCTCAGTTCAGCGCAGGTGACACAATCACCGTAACTTATCGTATCATCGAGGGAAGCAAGGAGCGTTTGCAAAGCTTCCGTGGTGTAGTTATCCAGATTAAGGGTACAGGCAAGACCAAGATGTTCACTATCCGTAAGGTTTCGAACGGCGTGGGCGTTGAGCGTATCTTCCCTCTCTACTCACCACACATCGACAAGATCGAGGTTAACAAGTATGGTGTTGTACGCCGCGCTCGTATCTACTACTTCCGCGAACTTACCGGAAAGAAGGCTCGCATCAAGGAGCGCCGTATGGCAACCAAGGCAGAGTAGTAGCACTGCGAACAAAAACAAGAGTGGCTGTCCAAAGAGGGCAGCCACATTTTTTGTATCGGTATTACTTTATTGTTTCGGTAAACCCTTTATATTTTTGGAACAGAGGCTCACATCTGAGATACATCTCGCGGGCAAGGGCTTGCTGCGAAGGTCGCTCCGAGGATATATCGCGCAAATAGGCTTCGTCTGCCGAATGTTCCGTGGCGCGTAGTTCCTCGCAGAGATGGCGATGTCGGCGCAGTGCCGAAAGTTGCTCCGCCGAGATTTTTCCCTCGCGGGCATACTCCGCCAAAGCCTCGACAAGTGGTCGAAACGCACTCTTATCCCCAAGGTCGGGCAGGATATCCTCCAAACAATCCCACTCCTCCAAAGCAATATAGCACAATGCCAACTGCGGTGTCGCTTCGATATGGTCCTCACTATCACTCTCCAACAATAGTTCGAGTTGCGCAGCCGCCAACTCGGCATCACCAACAAGAAAGTTATCCACCGCCGAGCCGTAGATTATCTCAATGGCTGCGCGAGTGTTCGGGTGTGAGAAGTCCAACTCCACAGCCTCATCGGGCAGAGTCTCCACAATCTGCTGGAATGCCTTATAACGAGCATTGCATGCCCCCTCGAAATTGCCTTCACTCTCCTGCTTATGCGCCGCTTCGAGTTGCTGCACAAAGTTGCCTCCAATGAGTATGAAGTTCTGATTTTCAGTAGGTTTAAGAGTTATCTTTCCCATTGTCGCACTACTTATTTGGTTGCAGCACCCTTATTGTTGCGCACCATGATATATATCATCAGGCACGAGATTGCCAGTGCCAAAACTCCGCCCCATACATACGCCATAGGTGTTGCGCCCATACCCACAAACTGATTCGACACAAAGACGAACGATGAGCAAATATAGGTCATAAATACGGCAGGGATAAGTGCTACCCAATAGTTGCGCTTTTCACCGTAGAGGTATACCACGATGCACCACAACACTACCGATGCCAATGCCTGATTGGTCCAAGCGAAGTATCGCCACACAACATCGAAATCAACAAATGTAAGCACGATACCCACTGCAAAGAGAGGCAGACAGAGAACAAGTCGCTTCCACTTGGTCTTCTGCTCGATATGGAAAACATCGGCAATAATAAGGCGTGCCGAACGGAATGCCGTGTCACCCGAGGTGATAGGAGCTGCCACAACTCCAAGAATTGCGAGAATTCCTCCAACTACGCCGAGTGTGGTGTTCGAAATTACATTCACTGCCCATGCTGGGGTATGTTGTGCCATAACGGCCGAAACTCCACCATCTTCGTAGAAGAATGCCATGGCGATAGCAGCCCAAATCAGAGCGATTACCGACTCAGAAATCATTGAACCGTAGAATACGAAGCGGCACTCGCGCTCATTGTTCACACAACGCGCCATAAGTGGTGATTGCGTAGCGTGGAAGCCCGAAATAGCACCACAGGCAATGGTGATAAAGAGTGTCGGCACTAACGGCAAGTTCTCCTTATTGACATGGAGATTTTCGAGCGTCATATCAGGAATGGTGTAGTCGCCAAAGAGGAGTACTCCCAACAATCCGACCGCCATCGAAACGAGTGCTGCGCCAAAGAGTGGGTATATCTTGCCGATAAGTTTATCGACAGGCAACAGCGTGGCGATAAAGTAATAGACGATAATAATGCCCAGCCACCAATTCTTCGACACTGACTCGAACTGCGAGGAGAGGATATCGGCAGGGCTGACAACAAACACTACGCCCACCAACAAGAGCAGAATAACCGAGAATACTCGCATAAATACTCCTGCGCCCTTACCGAGGTAGCGTGCGACAATTTCGGTAATACTCAAACCATCGTTGCGCACGAGAATTACGCCCGAGAGGTAGTCGTGCATCGCACCCATAAAGATTCCTCCGAAGGTAATCCAGAGGAATGCCACAGGACCATAGCAAGCACCGAGAATAGCACCGAAGATAGGTCCCGTGCCTGCGATATTGAGCAACTGAATAAGGAATGTACGCCAACGCGGCATCGGCACATAATCGACTCCATCGTAGAGTTTTTTGCTCGGCACATCGGCACTCGCATCGATTTCGCAGACCTTTTCGAGGTATTTTCCATAGGTAAAATAGGCTGCTACAAGCAGCAAAAGACAGCAAATAAAGGTTATCATATCAACATCTATTTGTAGTTAGTGAATGCGAATATACAAAAAATTTGGCGTACCGCACGAAAAATTTGTCAAAAGTTGAACGAATAGAGAAATTTTTGCGATATTTGCAGTCGCGAAACAGCAAGTCTCGTTGCCGATTTAGCTCAGTGGTAGAGCACTTCACTCGTAATGAAGGGGTCCCGGGTTCAAATCCCGGAATCGGCTCAAAAAAAGGAATGGGGTTGTGCAACAAAAGAGTTGAACAGCCCCATTTTTCGGGATTGTATAGTTTTTGGGAGAGGTGAATTGTTAAATCCTCTACTCAAAAAACTTCAAATTCTCCACACTCGGCGACAACTCGCCACGCTCGATACGATGAATAATATCCACTACCCTGTCGTTCATCGGCGTTGGACAGCCGACCTTGCGACCATACGCCGACACAGCACCATTTATGGCATCAACCTCGGTCAGTTTTCCCTTTTCGAGGTCCTGCAACATACTCGCCTTCAACTTGGCGTGCTTGCGAATCGCTATCGGAATAATAAAGAGCGAGAATGCCCTCTTCAAACAGTTCTTGTAGTCGAGCAACTTCACTATATCCTTGCCCTGCACAGGCTCGATTCGAATACCTCCCGCTGCGCACACATCGATACACTCCTTAATCAGAGCCTGTACAATACGGCGTGAAGCGCGAGGTTGCGCCGCCTCGCCAAAGGTACAACCAAGCACGGCACTCATACCTGAGAATGAGGCATTTATAAGCAATTTACTCCATCGCGTGCCGATAAAGTTATCCTCCACATCGACCTTGCCCATCAACTCCAACAACGACTTGACCGCTGCGAAGTGTCTGTTGCGGTGAGGAGAGATTGAGCCCAACGAGAAGGAGAGAGCATCGGGCGCGCTGGTCAGTTCGCAGATGCCTGCACCCTGCATCGTAGCACCCCATGCCACTGTGCAGCCAAGCACACGCTCCTCGCCCAAAATCTCGGCAATCTGTAACTCGGGAAGACCATTTTGGAAGGTCACCAAGACACCATCGGCAGCGAGGAAATTTTTGAGCATCGCCACCACCTCGGCATTGTGTTGCTGCTTGGTCATCAGAAATATAACATCGTACTCGCCACTCATCTCGGCAGGGGTATATGCCACTACGGGCTGGGTAAACTGCACCGTACCCACAACCTGCGCCCCACCGGTTTGGAGAGCCTCGACATGGGCTTTGTTGCGGTTTATAAGTTCGATTTTCTCACCTGCTCGGGCTATGTAGGCTCCGAGAATTGTGCCGAGCGATCCGGCACCATATATTGCTACTCGCATAGGTAATATGTTTTGTTGTCTGTCTATTTGGATCTATTTGGATTGCCGTTAGTGTTGCTGTTTATATTGCCGCTTTGTACTACTATTTACATTTCCGTTAGTGTCACTATTTTTGTTGCAAATCCGTATTACAAAGGTAGCAAAAAAAGTGAAATGACGACACAATTGGTATATGGAAAAGTAAAATTTTGCTAATTGGGAATTTTGTATTACTTTTGCGGAGTTTTAGATGCGTATAAACAGTACATTTAACTAAAACAGGAAAGGTTCCGTAGCTCAACTGGATAGAGCAACAGCCTTCTAAGCTGTAGGTTTTGGGTTCGAGCCCCAACGGGATCACAAAGAAGAGGAGTCAAAATCTTGACTCCTCTTCTTTGTGATTAAGTATTGACATTCCCCCTAAATCCCCCTTTGTCAAAGGGGGACTTGTCGCTTCGCTCCAAATCTCTGCCGAATGTTGAGTGTCTGTCGGGACATTAGGCACAGATCCAGCCAAATTCTGTGGGTTACGCACTTTGCAATCCGATAAAATCGGGCGCAATCCGATGCAATTCTCATCGCCCAACAATTCCAATCCCAAACGAAGAGAGAAGTGTGTGACCAACTTCTGCCTTCTGCAAAAAAGGTTACGCTTTTTTACCAAAACGCTTGCGTGTTCCAAAGTGTGATATTATGTTTGCAGTGTATAAAACGCTTTGCCACAGCGTGTTGCATCGTTTTAAGCAAGTTTGCAACGCTGTGCAAAAGACACGAACAACAAACATAACACAAAAAGTTGCACCTATGGATAAAAGTACATTCTCGATTCTCTTTATTATGCAGAAGGGCAAGCCAAACGCTGAAGGCAACGCACCCATCTTTGCACGCATCACTATCAATCACCAAATGACACATCTTGCAACGCGCTACTACCTTCCGCCGGAGCGCTGGCTGCCGAAGGAGGGGCGTACCGTTGGTCGCACCAAGGAGGAGAAGGAGGTCAATGCCTATCTCGACACTCCCCTACTTCTGCCGCCTCTTCAAGCGCGAAACGGGGGTGACACCTACGGAGTACAGAAAAAGGGTGTAATAGCCAATAGGGAGATAGCCCACTACTCTACAATAGCATGGAGAATGCCCTCGACATCATAGCCGCATAGGTGGTGCAACTCGGCTACGGTGCCATGCTCCACAAACATATCATCGATACCCAGCGACACGACCGGAGTGGCGATATTGTTATCGTTAAGCAACTTCACAACCGCATCGCCCGCACCTCCGCGCAAGATACCATCTTCGACCGTAACAATGCGTTTGAACTTGCGCGCAACCTCCAAAATCAGATCCTTATCGAGCGGTTTTGCAAAGCGCATATCATAGACCGCAACACTCACGCCAATAACCTCTGCCTGCGCAGCAGCCTGCTCGGCATCGGCACAGAGTGCTCCAAAGGCGAATACCGCCACATCGTCACCCTCGCGCACCTGACGAGCCTTGCCGACCTCGATAGCCTCGAAAGGCATATCGCGCCACGCTGTGCCTCGTCCTGTACCTCTCGGATAGCGGATAGCGAACGGAGTGTCGCTCTGCAACGCGGTAAACATCATATTGCGCAACTCCCATTCGTCAGACGGGGTAGCAACAATCATATTCGGCACACAGCCGAGGTATGCTATATCGAATGCGCCGTGGTGGGTTGCACCGTCCTCGCCCACCAAACCGCCTCTATCGAGGCAGAATACAACGGGCAGATTTTGCAGTGCCACATCGTGGATTATATTGTCGTAGGCGCGTTGCATAAAGGTCGAGTAGATATTGCAGAATGGTCGCTCTCCCGCAGCCGCCAAGCCTGCCGAGAATGTTACGGCATGTCCCTCGGCAATGCCGACATCGAAGCACCTTTCAGGCATCTCGTTCATCATTATCGTCATCGAACAGCCCGAAGGCATAGCAGGAGTGATACCCACTACGCGCTTGTCGAGTCGTGCAAGGTCGAGAAGCGTCTGCCCAAAGACATCTTGCATTCGCGAAGCCTTCGACTCCCTCTTTATGCGCTCTCCCGTCTCGGGGTTAAAGCAGCCCGGAGCGTGCCATACCGACAAATCGTTTTGTGTTGGCGCGTAGCCGTGTCCCTTCTCGGTTATAACATGGAGTAACTTCGGTGAGTGTATGCTCTTCAACGCCCTCAAAGTGCGCACCAATCGCTTTACATTGTGACCATCAACACGCCCGAAATAGCGAAAGCCGAGACTCTCGAAGAGGTTACTGTTTTGCAACAATCCATGCTTCACAGCGTTGCCGAACTTGCGACACAAGTTGAGCAGGCGCGGTGTACGAGAGAGCAGTGACCATATACCCTGCTTCAAGCGGTTATACTTCGAGGAGGTCGAGAGTCGTAGCAGGTAGTTGTTCAACGCCCCCTGCGACTTATCGATAGACATATTATTATCATTGAGGATAACCATGATATCGGTCATCTTATCCGAGCCGGCATTATTCAGCCCCTCGAATGCCAATCCTCCCGCGATAGAGCCATCGCCAATCACCGCTACGGTCTTCTGCTGCTTACCCTGTAAGCGTGCTGCCTGCGCCATGCCGTGGGCTGCCGACACCGACACCGAGGAGTGTCCTGCGCCGAAGGCATCGTACTCACTCTCCGCCATACGCGGGAAGCCGCTGATACCGCCCAAACGGCGATTTGTAGAGAAGGTATCACGGCGACAAGTGATGATTTTGTGGGCATACGCTTGATGTCCCACATCCCAAATCAACTTGTCGGCAGGGGTATCGTAGACATAGTGCACCGCCACGGCAATCTCCACCGCTCCAAGCGAGGAGGCGAGGTGTCCGGGATTTACGGCACACTGCTCGATAATATACTGTCGCAACTCTGCGCAGTAGCGTGGCAACTCATCAATCGACAGTCTGCGTAGGTCGGCAGGAGTGTTGATGTTGTAGAGATATTTATATTCGAGTTTCGTCATAGCGAGTAGTTCTTCATGGTTTAGAATGGGTAGCCTACACCAAAGTTAAGCGAGGTGTTGCGCCACTTGAAGTTGTGTATCCATCGTTGTCCCTCGGGTCTGTTCGGGTTGTGAAGTTGTATACCCCAGTCGAGGCGCAGAATTGCAAACTTAATATCGAGGCGCAAGCCCACACCCGTATTGAATGCCAGTTGCTTGTAGAAACTGTTGAGTCGGAATATCGAGTCCTCGGGATAGTTCACGCCATCGCGACCTATGTACCAGATATTACCCAAGTCGAGGAATGTGGCACCATGGAACATGCCCCAAATCGGGAAGCGGAACTCGACATTTGCCTCCAACTTCATATCGCCCAACTGCGTAGGATAGACCACATTGGTAGGTGCAGGCGATGCACCCGGACCGAGAGTTCGCGGAGCCCAACCACGCATACTATTGCTGCCTCCTGCATAGAAGAGACGGTCGAATGGCACAGCATCGGAGTTGCCGTAGGCGTACGCCACGCCCGCATACAATCGCGCCGCCAAGGCGGTAACCTTGCCGAACATAATTTTGTGCGAGGCGTTGATATCAGCACGCACATACTGCGAGTATCTGATGCCGAAGAGTTCGTAGTACTCTTTGCCCTCGGCAGGTTGCGAGAGCAGATGCATAAGACCATTGAGCAGGTTGCCCGACAACTCGCAGTTGGCTCGCACGGTAGTGTTGTTGTTAGGGGCACTCTTGTAGTGTTTATTCAGCACATACGAGCCCGAAATCGCCACTATCAACTGCGACTCGAAACTGTGTTTGAGGTATTGATTTTGTAGCGAATTGAAGTACCTTTGGTCGATGTACGAGACATCTACCAAGTTGATGCCAATCGGACGGAACACAAACGAGGAGTTTGTTCTGTTGCGCCACGAATATACCCACGAAGCACTCGACAATCCGCGCTGATAGTATGGGCGGTCTTGGTAGTTGTACGATAGTTCAAACTTCGTCTTTGGTGCAACTATATTGCTATTTACGGCGTAGTTTGCCAACAAAAATCGAGGGAACGAGAGGCTGGCAGCTACACCGAACTCCATGGCGTGTCGCTTCTTCGAGTTCGGAGCCTTCATATACTCGTAACCCGCCGTACCCGTAACCTCCAACATCTCGGCACCGCGGAAGATATCCCTGTTCTGATATCCCAACACAGCCTTCAAGCCGTAGAAACTCGATGTGGTCGAAGCCTCGACCTCCGCCTTGATACTCTGTTGCAGAGCCGGCGTGCAGTAGATGTCGCAGTCGAGATACTTCTCGCGAGTGTAACTTATCGAAGGCGAGGAGCCCTTATCTTCGACACCCACCAGCGTAATCAGGTTGCGTTGGAGTGTATCGGCAACCTCCGTAAAGTTTATTCGCGCACTCTTGAAGTAGCCCATCGCCATAAGGTTGGAGTAGGTGTGATTTACCTGCGAATAGTTGTAGAGGTAGTTCGGATAGAGAGGTATCGACTCTCGCAGTACCTTTGGTCGCACCTTTGGTCGCTTGCCACTAAACAGCACATTCAATCCGCGATACTCGGTCGAGTCGAAACGCTCGAAGTAATTGGTTTGGCTCTTCGCCACAACCGCATTATAACGCGGAATGATGTTTATATTGCGCAGACGATAGACCGCATTATTGTCGTATATCGCCTCACCGCGTGCATTGTAGCCCGTAAGATTTTGTTTGATGATAACCTTGACTCCCACCTTATGGTCTCCGCCGAGTGTGTCGGCAAGGTACTCCACATTATTTACCGAGAAGTTGTAGTAGCCACGGTCTTTCAGGTAGAGGGCTATACGCTCACGCTCTGCCTCCAACACCGAGATATCGAAGACATCGCCCCTGTGCAGAAGGGTATTTACCGTGTCTGGCAGCAGTATCGGCTCCAAGAAGTGGTCGCGGAAGTCGTAGGATATCGAACTTATGTAGTAGGGTTTGCCCTGCTTCAACGAGTACGACACCTTGGCACGCTTACGGCGATAGGTGGTATCGACCTCGAACTCCACCTGCGAGGAGTAGTAGCCACGCGATTCGAGGTATAACTTCAAGTTCGAGGCGGAGCGTTTCGTATCGCGCATACTGAACAACACTGGCTCCTCGCCCATTCGGCGTTTGAGGTTGTTCCACCAATTATCCTTTTCGGGATTTGCCATAAGGTATATCCACGCATAGAAATCTGTTCCGAGGAAGTGTTTGTTTGGTCTCTGGCGCAGATACTTTGTAACTTCATCGCTCTTCACGCGCTCGGCACGAGGCACCGCCTTATCCTCCACAATCTTCACTCGTTGCAACAGGTAGGCATCAGATGGTATATGGCGCGTAACGCTACATGCCGAGAGCATAACTCCCAGCAACAAGCAACACAGCATATAGACCAATCTCCTCATATCCGCTACCCTATTTTCGACCTCAAAAAGTCGTTATACAGTGCTATTTCATCGTCAAATTCTCCTCTTTCCGCATAGGTAAATTTGCCATCTTCGGCGACCACTTCGCCGCGCGAGATGCAGGAGGCATTACCAATCAACTGGGTATGCAGTCCGCCCTCTTTGTGGCAGATGCAGCGCACCGCACCACCTCTATTCTCCACCTCGATTGTCGCCCCGTAGTCGCAACGACCATTCAGAGCCATAGCCGTAGCACTCGAAGTCATAGCCGTACCGCACGAAGCGGTGATGCCTGCTCCACGCTCGTAGGTCGCAACAAAGATGCGGTTTGCGCCCAACACCATTACAAGCGATACATTTATCCCCTTCGGAAACTCCTCGCGCAACTCCAACACTCGTTCGCCAAGGCGTGTCAGGTGGTCGTAGTCAATCTCCGCAACCTCCGCAACGATATGCGGGTTGCCGACATTTATAGCGGTCCAAAGCAACTCCCCGTCCAACGCCTCAATAGGCTGCGATACAAACTTCTCCGCACCCTTCGCAAAGCCGAAATCATCGCTCGAAAGTCGCACCTGCAAATCTACGCCATAGGTCGGAATCTGCGGATAGATATCCTCCTCGCGCGTAATGCCGTAGATATTTCCGCCCGAGAACATATCGAACTTGCGCGCACCGACATACTCCTCTGCCAAGCGTGCCACGCAACGAATACCATTGCCACACATCTCCGCCTCCGAGCCATCGGGGTTGAACATTCGCATACCGAACATACCATCTCGCTCAACCAAAAGCAACACGCCGTCTGCTCCGACCGCACTCTTGCGGTTGCAGATAAAACGGGTAAATTCGGCGAGGTCGATACCGCTTAAATCGTGCTTTACGGCATCTACCATAACGAACTCATTTCCCGAGCCGTGGCATTTTATATAGTCAAATTTCATTCTACACGAGTGTATAATCGTTCAAAAGTACAAATTTTTCAATAATTTTCAATAAATTTACGCAGTAAAAACTACAAAAAGAATAAAAATGGTCGAAAAGTTTATTATGGCAGGCGACACAGCCCTGCATATCTGCGACTCGGAGGTGGGCGAAAAGGCGGTTGTATTGCTGCACGGATACCTCGAAAATATGCTTGTTTGGGACAACTTCGTATCCCTGCTCTACAAAGATGTGCGCGTTATCACGCTTGATATTCCGGGGCACGGCATATCGGAGGTAAAAGGCGAAATTCACACGATGGATTATCTCGCCGACACCATCGCCGCAGCCCTCACAAAACTCGGCATCGACCGTGCAACCATCGTTGGGCACTCGATGGGCGGATATGTCGCTCTTGCATTTGCCGAGCGACATGCCGACCGTACCGAGGGTATTGTTCTGCTCCACTCCACCCCGTATGCCGACAGCGAGGAGAAGCGCAAGAATCGTCAGCGCGAAATCGCACTTATTCGTTCGGGCAAGAAGGAGTTATTGGCTCACACCGCCCCCGAAGCAGGTTTTGCGGTCGAGAATCGCAACCGCTTCCGCACCGAGATAGAGGATTTGCAGCAGACCATATACCTCACCGAAGATGCCGGCATCATTGCACTCCTCAACGGTATGATAGAGCGCAAGGCGCAGAGCGAAATGCTCCACGCCTTACACAAACCGATACTCTTTATTCTCGGAAAGAGAGATGGCTACATCGTACCCGAAATAGCCGACAAGATGGTTGCCGAACACCCCGAAGCCGAGGTTGTTTGGCTCGAAAATTCGGGACACATGGGCTTTATCGAGGAGGCACAAAAGTGTGCCTCGGCACTGCTCGACTTTGTGGCAAGGCTCTAAATAGTCAACTCTCCTCGCAGCGAGGACTCCATCTGACCGACAAGTTCTGCGCCCTGATAGCCGCGACCAAGTAACGACATCAACTTGGTTACGGCTGCCTCGGTGGTCATATCGTAGCCACATATCACACCTGCCTCTTGCAGTTGTCGTCCCGTTTCGTAGAGGTGCATCGCTACGGCTCCGCCCTGACATTGGGTGATGTTCACAACAGCAACGCCGCGCTCGATAACCTCACGCAGTGCATCGATAAACCACTCTGCCGTAGGTGCATTTCCCGTACCGTAGGTTTCGAGAACTACCCCCTGCACACCCTCAATCGAGAGCATCGCCTTGAACGAGTCGTGCGACAATCCCGGGAAGAGTTTTATCACTATCACATTATCATTCAACTTATCATTCACCACCAACGGCTTGTCCGGTGTCGATGACTTGTAGAGAACGGAGTGGTTATAGACGATATTCACACCCACCTCGGCAAGTGGTACAAGGTTGCGCGACTCGAAGGCACTCAACGCCTCTGCCGAGTGTTTCGAGGTGCGATTGGCGCGGAAGAGGCGATTTTGGAAGTAGAGGGCAACCTCCTGTACAAGCGGTACGCCAGCGTTGTCGGTCGCTGCCGCCAACTCGATAGCGGTGATAAGATTTTCGCGACCATCGGTGCGCAGGATACCCATCGGAATCTGACTACCAGTAAAGACGACAGGCTTTGCCAGATTTTCGAGCATAAAACTCAATGCCGAAGCGGTATAGGACATCGTATCCGTGCCGTGCAACACCACAAAGCCATTGTATTGGTCGTAGTTGTCGGCGATAATATGCGCCAACTCACACCACCTCTCAAGGGTAACATTCGAGGAGTCTATCGCCTCCATTTTGTGTACCGAGATATCGACATTCAGGTTGCGCACCGCAGGTATCTCCTGCTCGATTGTATTGAAGTCGAACGGTACAAGCGTGCCGTTCTCGTTGCGGCGCATACCGATTGTACCACCCGTGTAGATAATTAAAATCGAAGCCTTTTTCATATCGCGTTATAGGTATATTCTATAATCCGAAAATTCGTTTTGCGTTTGCAGTAGTTGTCGCTGCAACCAATTCATAATCAACGCCCTGCAACTCGGCAATCTTCGCTGCCACAAAGCGCACATACGCCGACTCGTTGCGTGTACCGCGATGCGGTGCAGGGGTAAGGTAGGGAGCATCGGTCTCGACCACCAAGTCCTCCAATCGCATCGACTTTACAACCTCCGCCAAGGCACTCTTCTTGAAGGTAACAACACCCCCGATACCAAAGAGAAAGTCGCCGCACTCGCGCAGTCGCTCGTACATCGCCTCATCTGACGAGAAGGCGTGAAAGATACCTCGCAGACCGCGACCTCTATACTCTTCGATAATCTGCGCCATCTCCTCCCACGCATCGCGCGTATGTACCACAATCGGCAGGTCGTGTCGCAATGCCAACTCTACCTGCACCCTGAAAGCCTCACTCTGCTCCGCCTGCCAATCACGGCTCCAATAAAGGTCCAAGCCTATCTCGCCAACGCCATAAAAACGCTCTACACCATGTGGCGGATTTTGGAGCAGTCGCTCCACCTCCGACAACTCCTCACGCCAACGAGGATTATCGTTTATCGATGTAGGGTGTAAACCCATAAGTGGCACCACATAGTCGCCATATTCGCGACACATCGCAAACAATCGTTCGTTGCTCTCACCATCAATAGCAGGCAGAACGATGCGCTCCACCCCCTCTTGACGGGCACGCGCGACAACCTCTCTGCGGTCATCGTCAAAAGCCTCATCGTAGATATGTGAGTGGGTATCTATCAGCATAGTATATATCGTTTTCCGGGCAGTTGTCGCACCAATCCCGACAACTCCATATTCAACAATATCGCACTAACCTCCGAGACAGGTAGCGAGGCTATCTCGGCTATCGTATCGAGCAGCAGACCATCGGAGTTATCGAGCAACGATTCGAGCACCGCCCTCTCCTTCGGATTGACCTCGCGAGGCGAGAAGCGCACCTTCTCGGGCATTGCTCCCTCCACCTCCCAACCAAGGGCATCGGCAATATCGCGTGCCGAGGTAACAAGTTGCGCAACATTTCTCTTTATCAGGTGATTAGTGCCCTCCGAACGCGAGTCGGTAATACGACCGGGAACGGCCATAATGGCACGCGAGTAGGCATCTGCCGCCTTGGCGGTCGAGAGAGAGCCTCCATTTGCTGGTGATTCGACAACCAACAAACCCTCTGCCACGCCCGCTATAATGCGGTTGCGAGGTATGTAGTAGGCTCCATTCTGCTTGGTCTGCGAGTGCAACTCGGTGATTATTGCCCCACCATTGTCGAGCATATCTTTGGCAAGGTTACGATGTTGTGCAGGTGTTATGTCGGGCAATTTATTTGCCACAACACCCACCGTTCTCACCCCCGCAGCCAAGGCTGCACGATGTGCCGCAGCATCGACTCCGAATGCCAAACCGCTAACTATGACCAAGTCGGGGAACATCTCCGCGAGTTCGGGTATAACCTTTGCGCAGACACTCTCACCGTAGGAACTTATGCGGCGCGTGCCCACCACCGAGAGTATATGTTTCGACTGCAAAACCGTGATGTCGCCCATCGAATAGACGATATGTGGTCTGTCGGACACCTCACGCAGGAGCGAGGGGTAGCGACTATCGTTGTACGAGGTGATATCGATTCCCCTCTCTTCGCAATATCGCACTTCGCGCTCCGCCTCGGCGTAACCGACCTTTTGCGCCACTCGCTCGGCTATATCTCTGCGCAACTCGGCACACAAAATCAGACGATGCTCGGGTTGAGCATAGACCTCCTCGGCACTGTCATAGAGTTCCATAAGGTGCGCAACCCCTCGAACACCGAGTTCGGGCACAAAAGTTAAGGCGAGTTCGTCCAAAATCATAACACAAAGATATAAATCTTAATTAAGAATTAAAAATTAAGAATTAAGAATTTTTAGATAACGACAAAAGAGCCTATTAGAAACTTACTGCCAAAAAATCGTAAATGATTGAGGTATTTTTGAGATAAACAACAAGCCCGATGCGCAGCATAGTAAGCCTATGTGAGCAATCGGGCTATCGCAGTGCAGCTCAAAAAGAGCCAATCAGAACGATTTTTTAATAGTTCTCTGCCTTAATCTCGAAGTAAGCCTGCGGATGAGCGCATACAGGGCAAACCTCCGGAGCCTGCTTGCCAACTACAATGTGGCCGCAGTTCGAGCACTGCCAAATCATATCACCATCGCGCGAGAATACCAAGCCACCCTCGACATTCTCCAACAACTTCAAGTAACGCTCCTCGTGCTCCTTCTCGATCTTCGCAACGCCCTCGAACAAGTTTGCGATGTGGTCGAAGCCCTCCTCGCGAGCCTCCTTTGCGAAG
>JAZRJD010000061.1:0-9802 GCA_045645625.1 Alistipes sp. | reverse complement strand
GAAACAGTCAACTTCTTGCGACCCTTTGCGCGGCGAGCAGCCAACACCTTGCGGCCATTCGCAGTAGCCATACGAGCGCGGAAACCGTGCTTGTTGATGCGCTTGCGGCGCGATGGCTGGTAAGTTCTCTTCATTGCCATAATTCTATCCTTTTTATTGTTTTACTCTCCTATTTCGGTGCATAGATACCCCATGCGAGGTGCAAAGGTACAACCTTTTTTCTTTTTTGCAAAACCTTTTTGAAAAAAATCGTTAAAAATCGTACCGATTGCCCATTTTTGCATAGGTTTATGGGGAGTAAATTATCCACGCAGAGCCACCTTACAGCCCATTTACGCCGCATTGTACGGTACGAAACAGACAAAATTTGTATTTCTCATATATTTTGTCTAAATTTGCGATAATATAAGGTATAAAAACCATTTACTGATATGAATTTACTTTTTATTGGCGGTATCGGCATGACCGAGATTTTGATTATCGCACTTATCGTGCTTTTGCTCTTCGGAGGCAAGAAGATTCCTGAGTTAATGAAGGGCTTGGGCAAGGGCGTACGCTCCTTCAAAGATGGCATAAACAACATCTCGGACGAGGCCGACGAGAAGAAGGAGGAGAGCAAGAAGGAGTAGGCTACGGCTATGAGCGACAGCGAGGACAAGAGTTTCTGGGACCATCTCGATGAGTTGCGGGGGGTGCTGCTGCGAATCGTAGGTGTTACCCTATGTTTCGGTATTGTGGCATTCTGTTTCAAGGAGTTACTCTTCGATGTGGTACTGGCACCCACGAGTAGCAACTTCGTGACATATCGGCTTCTCGGTCGTATGGCGGAGTTGGTCGGCTCTAACGCCGAGTCGTTCTCCATAGAGTTGATTAATATCTCGTTGGCACAGCAATTTGTTATCCATATCAAGACTGCCTTATACGCAGGTTTGTTGTGTGCCTCGCCCTATATTCTCTACGCCCTGTTGGGTTTTCTTTCGCCCGCATTCTACGATAACGAGAGGCGATATGTGAATGGATTGGTCGGTAGTGGTTACATTATGTTCGTGCTGGGGGTACTGCTCTGCTACTTCCTGATTTTCCCGCTTACATTCCGATTTCTCGGTACCTATCAGGTAAGCCCCGATGTGCCGAATATGATATCACTCAACTCCTACATCTCCACGCTTATGGGTATGTGCCTGATGCTGGGCGTGGTGTTCGAGTTACCGGTGCTGTGTTGGCTCCTTGCAAAGTTGGGCATTATCTCTGCCGACTTTATGCGCAACTACCGCAAGCACGCCGTGGTGGTGACACTTGTCGTGGCAGCGATCATAACACCCACCTCCGATGCCATAACCTTGGCACTTGTGAGCCTGCCAATGTGGTTGCTCTACGAGGTGAGCATCAAAGTTGTATCAAAAACAAAATCTCTAAATGTATGACAAAAATTTCCAGGCGGCTATTCTTGAAGAAGGCAACCGCAGCATTGGCCGCTGTGGCAGTTGCGCCATCGCTCGCATCGTGCGAGGGTTTGACAAGTGGAGAGAGCCGTAAAATTCGTAAAATTGCCCCATTGGCAGGCAAGTACGATGTCGTGGTTGTGGGTGGTGGTCCTGCCGGATTTATCGCCGCTATTGCCGCTGCGCGTCAGGGTGCCAAGGCTGCAATTATCGAGCGATATGGATTCCTCGGCGGTATGGCAACCATTGGCTATGTTGCGCCAATCAGTGTCTTTGCGCTGAAAAACGAGTTGGTCATCGGAGGTATTCCGTGGGAGTTTGTCAAGCGTTTGGAGGAGATGGGCGGAGCCTTTATCGAGTGGCCAAAGGCTAATATCGACTTCGATATCGAGTTGTACAAGCTCTGCTGCCAGCGAATGATTCGCGAGGCGGGAGTAGATATGTACATGCACTCCTCGATGGTGGGTTGCGAGATGGTCGGCAACAAGATTGACTCGGTGATTATCGAGAATAAGAACGGCTTGGAAACCCTCACCTCGAAGGTATTTATCGACTGTACGGGCGATGGCGACCTTGCACACATGGCAGAGGTGCCGATGCAGCCAAACCCAGATGGGGAGTTGCAGCCATCTTCATTCTGCTTTATCCTTTCGGGCGTAGATACCAAGAGTGAGTTACTCAACAGATGTATGTACCACAACGGCATAAATGGTCCGAGCCAGTGCAAGCCTGTACGCGAGAAGTTGTTGGCTATGAAGGCGGCAGGAGTAGATCTGCCCGACTTCGGAGGTCCTTGGTTTAACAATGTTATGCACGAGGGCAGCGTAGCAGTGAATATCACTCGCCGAGCAGTAGACTCGACCAACAACCGCAATTTCAGCGAGGTGGAGTGCCAGTTGCGCGAGGATATCTTCACCTTTACAAAGGTGTTGAAGGAGAACTTCAAGGAGTTCAAAGATTGCTATGTTGCTTCGACTGCACCGCAGGCAGGTGTGCGCGAGTCGCGCCGTATTCTCGGTGTACACACCGTTACGGCAGATGAGTATGTAAACACTTTCCACTACGAGGATAGCATCTCGCGTGGCATACACCCTATCGACATGCACGCCAGCAAGGGCACGCATCAGCATCGTGTCGATTTGACAAGACCTGCCTATGTGCCATATCGTTGCCTTATCGCTCCCGACTATCCGAACTTGCTCGTTGCGGGTCGTTGCATCTCGACCGACCGTCAGGCTTTGGCTTCGTTGCGCGTGATGGCATCGTGTATGGGTACAGGTCAGGCGGCAGGTGCTGCGGCAGCACAGGCGGTAGCAAATAAACAGAAGGTGCAGGATATCGATACTGCACAACTCGTTGCAACCCTGAAAGAGTGGGGCGCAGTATTGTAGTTCACCACCTTAATATAATATAGTGGAGCCTACCCAACGCTTTGTTGAGTAGGCTCCACTATTTTGGGCGGTCTATCCCGTTTAGTCGATAAGGTCGAAGCCCGTGTAAGGACGCAACACCTCAGGAATACGGATACCCTCCGCAGTCTGGTTGTTCTCCAACAACGCTGCCACGATACGAGGCAGAGCCAACGAAGAGCCGTTGAGCGTGTGTGCCAACTTGGTCTTCTTGTTCGAGTCCTTATAGCGCAACTTCAAGCGGTTTGCTTGGAACGACTCGAAGTTCGACACTGACGACACCTCCAACCAACGCTTCTGCGCCTCCGAGTAGACCTCGAAGTCGTAGGTCAATGCCGAAGTGAAGGACATATCGCCACCACAAAGGCGCAAGATGCGATATGGCAAGCCGAGCGACTTAACCAACCCCTCAACATGGGCTACCATGCCATCGAGAGCCTCGTAAGAGTTCTCAGGGAGTGCCAACTGCACAATCTCCACCTTATCGAACTGGTGCAGACGGTTCAAACCGCGCACATCTTTACCATACGAGCCTGCCTCACGGCGAAAGCAAGGGGTGTAGGCGGTCATCTTCACAGGGAACTCCTTCTCATCGAGAATCACATCGCGGAAGATATTTGTAACGGGAACTTCGGCTGTTGGCACGAGGTAGAAGTTGTCTGCCGTAGCGTGATACATCTGTCCCTCCTTATCAGGCAACTGACCTGTACCGAATCCCGAAGCCTCATTTACCATTACCGGTGGCTCAACCTCCTGATATCCTGCGGCTGTGTTGTAGTCGAGGAAGTAGTTTATTAAGGCACGCTGCAAGCGAGCACCCTTGCCCTTATATACAGGGAAACCTGCGCCGGTCAATTTCACGCCGAGGTCGAAGTCGATAATATCGTACTTCTTCGCCAACTCCCAGTGTGGAAGCGGATTTTCAGGCAACTCGGAGTAGTTCTCATCAATCTTTACAACTAGGTTATCCTCGGCAGTCATACCCTCGGGTACGATGTCGGCAGGGAAGTTAGGGAGCAACACGATTTGAGCCTGCAATGCCGCCGAAGCCTCCTCGTGCTTTGCCGAGAGTTCAGCCGACTTCGCCTTCAAAGCAGCCACCTGCTGCTTGCGCTCTTCTGCCTCCTCGCGCTTGCCTTGTCCCATCAACATACCAATCTCCTTGGCAGCCTTATTCTGCTCGGCAAGGCAGTTATCCAACTCCACTTGGAGCGCCTTGCGGGCATCATCTAACTCCTCAATCTTTGCGATAACTGGTGCTGCATCAACACCCTTCTTGGCAAGTTTCTTAATCGCCAACTCCTTATCGCCACGCAACTGTTGTAGTGTAAGCATCTTTTATACTGTTTTTAACCTAATTCCTACCTATCTTTTTGCTTTTAGCCATTAGACTTTTTTACAGACCCCCTCCCCTAACTTAGGGGGACAATACTTTTTTTATATTCCTCCCCTAAGTTAGGGGAGGTGGCTGAAAGCCGGTGGGGTCTGTTGTCCTACATTTTACAACACAGAAATATGCAATTCCGTGTTTAATTGCGCAAATTTACAAAAAAGGAGTTAAAAAATTAAGAATTGAGAATTAAAAATTAAGAATTATTTTTTCAACTACTCTCTACTCACTGTTCGTTACTCACTAATTGAGTGCTTTCAGCGCCCTCAGCAACCCCCAGAAATCGCCGCGCCTTGACCACATTCGGAGTTCTGAAAGCCTAAAAACTCTCGTCTCTCGTCTAAAAGAAAAGCACACATCGTAAAATGCGTGCTTTCTATTGCGATTTATCGTCCCGAAACTACTCTGTTGGAGCAGCTGGGTAATAACTTGTACCAGCCTTTGTAATAAATGTATATTTTAGATTTTTGCAGTTGCCGCCAAACCAATCCATATTATCACCACTACCAACCGCCTCGGTAAGGGTTGTTTCAGCACCGTTCTTTGCACTAAATACAAACTCTCCTGCACACTCGCTAACATGCTTGATAGAGCCAATATCAACACCTGTATAGTATACACAACCTGCAATTTCGCAGTATGAGCCCGATGCGTAGTTGTGGTTATAATCATTTGTACTCTCCGCTGCTACTCCATTATAACTATTGCCCAAAACTGTATAGTTCAGCACCTTCATTACATAGTCGCTATTGCCCTCTTTTCGTCTCGAACGAACATCGCCAATAAACTGATTGATATGACGACCTGCAATAGTCGTTGTAGCATTTCCCCTAATTTCGGTGCCCGACACATAGGTACCCTCTGTCCACGCTGAGGAGTCCCAAATATTGGCTACAACATCTTTATTAGGTTGTCCTGTGCAGTTAATTTGAGAGTTTATAACCGAGCAGTTTGTAATCTCTGCGGTATTAGTCTCCAAGAAACCTATCAAACCACCACACTCGCCTGCCGTATACCACCACTGCAAACCATCAACAACATAGTTTAAGGAACTTACCGTTGATAACATTGTATAGTAGTTCACAATCTGCGGATCGTAGTTCTCGATAACGCAGTTATCCACCGAGCAGTTGTCGATATAGACCTGACCGCGACAAGCACCAATCAGACCGCCAACCTTGCAGACACCGCGCACCTTACTATCGCGAACATGCACATTCGATACTTTGTAATCGGTATATGTGCCTGTGCCATTGCCATCTGCATCTTTAATCTCGGTACGCCACGAACGCGAAGCAAGAACTCCTGCATAGGCATTACCTGCACCTCCGTCCTCTGTATTTCCATAAGCCGGAGCAGCAATCGAGGCATCGTGATTACAGGTGATATCTGCACCTACGAATGTAAGATTTTTGTGGGTTGACCAATTATTTGCCTGACGAATAAATGCCGCACCAAGAGTATTGACAGCATCGTAGGTCTGCTCAATTTTGAGGTTGTGAAGTTCATGATTTTCGCCATCGAGGTCATATATATACTGCACCGGATTAAACAGATGACCACCCATATCTACATCGACCTTAAATCTAATAGGTTTTGTCAAATTATACTTAGTTCCCTGCGCCTTTGCCAAGTCGTATGGCGAATAGATAAGATAGTATGTAACATCGTCAACAACCTCGGTAAGCATTGTAGCCGAACGCTTGCCGTCCCACTCAGCAAAGAAGCGTTCGCCATTGTAGTATACCATACCACGGCAGTAACGCTCGCCACCGAGCAGATTATCGGTTGCACTATCCAAAGTTGTTTCGCAGAAGTCAGCACGGTGTGCCTCGCAGTACGAAAGTACGGCGGTCTGGGCATGCAGTGCACCTTGGTCGTACAATGGAACAAGTGTTGCATTTGTAGCACTACAATCCACAAAGTACAACTTCTCATTGTTATTATAGCCACCCAACTGACCAACCATCTTGCCATAGAAGTAGTTTGAAGCCTCCATATACGACTTAACGGTAGCCGAGGTGGTACAGTTTGTAAATGTTGCAGTCGAGGTAGTTTCGCCATCGCCATTCTTTGCATAGCAACCTACCAAACCTCCTGCCAAGCCCGACTCGCCCGACACATACGAAGTCTCGACCAAGCAGTCGCTATCGGCAGTTACGCCCGAAACACTGAATGTACCGGTGTGCATAGCACCTGCCACCAAACCAATTTTGCACGGAGCCACCACCGAGCAGTTGTTGAATGTAACATCGCTTACGGTCAAGCCCTCGTCTGCCTTACCCACGAGAATAGCGGCACCAGTCTGCAATGCGGTATTTACCGAGCAATTGGTAAGTGTCAGGTCGTGGATATTGAGGTTCTTGTTGTCGCCAAAGATTGACGAAGCATCTTTGCCCATATTTACGCCTGTGATACTCTTGCCGTTACCGTCAATCTCGGTACCTGCTTGAAGTTTCATCGAGGAGAGCGACAACAGAGAGTATTCGCCCATATCGATATCCTTGCCAACCTTAATCTTCGAGTAGGTAACAGAGTTCAGCACAGGCTCGTTGTAGCAGAGCCAAATCAACTGACGAGGCTCGTTGATAACGAGGTAGTCGCCATCTACATCGGGAGCCTTTGTATATGTAGACATATCCACAGTCAGTTCGTCCTCCTCAACCTCGAATGGGGAGAGGGTACAGGTTGCGCCATACTTGAACTTTATAGGTGCAAAGTTTCGTATTACGCCGTTCTTAATCTCCGACTCGCCGGAGGTGTTGAATCGTGCATACATCACACCGCCATCGGTAGTGTTTATCTCCACCAAGCAGCGACCATACTCGCCCTTAGGCATAGCCACATAGAGGCTCTTTGCCTCGGTGGTCGAGAGTTCCAAGCCGTTGCCAAACGAGTACTCGATAGATGAAGAGAGGTTTGCCGAAGGGGTTATTGCACCCGTCTCGAAGTCCACCTCAAACTCGCCCGCGATAGAGCCCTCACCCGCTGTGATGACCACATTTTTGAGTACGACACCCTCGGTCGGAGCCAAGATATTGAAGCGCATAACACCGCCGAGATGCTTCAACTTAACGCTCTCGTTGGCGTTGCTCTTTACGCCATACATCGGAGTTGCTCCGCTCTCGAAAGTACCCTCAACATAGTTCTGCAACGCAGAAAATACCGCCACACTTGTCGCGGAAGCGGGATAGAGAATGTTGTATGGGTATTTCAACACGGCACCCACCCTGAACTGGGCAGAGCCGGGGTTTGAGGCGTTGATAACTGCCTCCTCGGAAATACTTCCATTTACCGATATTTTGTCGCCCTCGCTCCAATATACCTGATAGGTGCCGTCTGCTCCATTTCCAAGCGCAACTTTCGTTGTGGAGTTGGCTGTACTGATACTCAAAACCACACCATCTTGTGGGGCTTCAACATCATTCACAACATTGTCGGTAACGCAACCGACTGCTCCCAGTGCGAGAGCAGATACAATCAAAGAGTAAAGTTTTTTCATTTTATGATTTGTTGTTTGATACAAAGGTAGTTAAATTCTACTATCCGACAAATAATTTTATTCTATTTTTTAGTATCTTTGCACTTGATATGAAGCGCAAAATCGAACTTCTTGCACCTGCAAAAGATTACGACACTGCGGTCGATGCTATCGACTGCGGAGCCGATGCCGTGTATATCGGTGGCGGAAAGTTCGGCGCACGCCATGCCGCAACCAACTCGGTGGAGGATATTGCACGAGTTGTGGAGTATGCCCATCGCTACGGCGTGAAGGTCTATGCCACACTCAATACGCTCCTCTTCGACAACGAGTTGGAGGAGGCACGCCAGCAGGCTCTGCGCATCTGCGAGGTGGGGGTTGATGCGCTGATTGTGCAAGATATGGCATACTGCCGTATGGGGCTGCCGATTGAACTCCACGCCTCGACACAGACCAACTGCGTAACGCCCGAAAGGGTGCGCTTCTTCGAGGAGGTGGGCTTTTCGAGGGCTATTTTGGAGCGTTCGCTATCGAAGGAGCAGATTCGCGATATTCGCAGGGCTACCACAATCGAGTTGGAGGCGTTTGTTCATGGCGCAATCTGCGTGTCACAGAGTGGGCGTTGCTTCTTCTCGCGCTCGACAAGCGAACGAAGCGGTAATCGTGGCGAGTGTAGCCAGCCGTGCCGCTTGGAGTACGACCTCTGCAATGAGCATGGCGAAACGATAATCAAGAGTAAACACCTTCTTTCGGTGCGCGACCTCGACCTCTCGGCTCGCTTAGGTGAGATGATTGACGAGGGCATTACCTCGTTCAAAATCGAGGGCAGACTGAAAGACCGCACCTATATCCGCAATATCGTAACCCTCTATCGTGGCTTGCTCGACCGCGAAATAGCCAAGCGCAACGATGTTGTGCGCAGTTCGGTGGGGCGCAGTTCGGTGGAGTTTGAGCCAAATGCTTCACGCTCGTTTACTCGTGGAGGAACAGAGTACTTCTTCGATGGAAAACAGCGTGGCGTGGCATCGTTCGATACACCAAAGGCTATGGGCGAGAAGATTGGTAAAATCGTAAAGGCAGACCGCCGAGGCATCGTTCTCGACCGCAAGCACGACCTCACAACGGGCGATGGCGTATGCTTTATTGCAGGCGGTGCGTTGGTTGGTACAAATGTCGTAGGCGTTGAGGGTGAGCGAGTTGCACTGAATAAGTACGATGGCGTGGCGGTAGGTGTTGAGTTATTCCGCAACTACAACCGCCTATTCTCACAAGCGGTGGAGCGCAGTCGTGTAAGGCGCACAATCTCTGCCGACCTCGCTTTGGAGTTCGGGGAGGATAGAATCACTTTGACCGCCACCGATGAGGAGGGCGTTGTAGCGACCACATCGGTTGAGTGCGACACGCAGGAGGTGCGCGATAGGACAAAGGGAGAGGAGGCTCTGCGCAAGCAGTTGGCTCGTTCGGGCGATACGATTTTCGAGGTGCGAGATATAGCGATTACCAATTTGCGCTTTGCCCCGATGTCGGTAGTGGGTGCTTTGCGCCGAGAGGTGTTTGAATCGCTTGAAAAAGAGAGGACATATTGTTATTCGATAAGAGAAAAAGAGCCATTTATCGAAATTCAATATATAAAATATCCAACCACTTCACTAACTCCGCAAGATAATGTAACAAATCACTTTGCAAGAGAGTTTTACGCCGACCACGGCGTAACGGATATTGCCGAGGGGTTGGATTGCCGACCTTCGACTTCGGGCGAGCAGGTCGTGATTTCGGACTACTGCATTCGCCGTGAGATTGGCGAGTGCCTGCTCGAACGACCTCGCTTGCGGGGCGACCTATACCTTGTGCGTGGCACAAAACAGTATCGTTTGTGCTTCGACTGCAAGAAATGCCAGATGAGAATCTTTGATTAGACGAAAGACGAAAGACGAGAGATTTTTTTACTAAAAGCAGAAAAAGACGAGAGAAATCCCCGAGCAGAATGATTTGCTCGGGGATTGTTGTGGCAACAAATGATATTACAAACTATCTACTCCTCTGCTTGGCGATATTTCTTCAAATACTCATCGACCTCTTC
>JAZRJD010000060.1:0-16773 GCA_045645625.1 Alistipes sp. | reverse complement strand
TATCAGTCATCGCAAGAGTCTGTTCGAGAAACGAATGACAGAGTTTATTGAGAATAACTACACCATAGCATATATGGCATATCTTTGTAATATGAGTGTTACAGCCTTTAAGAAGAAGTTTTCGGAGTATTACGAATTGCCTCCTCACAGATGGTTTGTCAAGCAACATCTTCACCGAGCTGCTGAACTGCTTTTATCGGAGGATTTATCGATTAAGGAGGTGTGTCATCGAAGTCATTTTGCAAACTATTCGCACTTTATAGAGTGTTTTAGGCGAGAGTATGGGCTGACGCCGAAACAGTATCAAACAAAGTACAAATCACCCCACATCTCCCCAATCTACAAATAACATAGTTTTGTTTCAATATTGTATTTTTAGAGAGTTTTGCACAATTTTGCACCATAGGTGTTGGTCTTTTGTGAAAAGTTTTCTAAATTTGCTCTCGCTATGATGCCTGTAATAGGTTGATATAGCAGACATAGAAAGTGTTTTCGCGGTCCCGAATAGAAAATCTGACAGTTTTCAAATGACTAAGGGATAACGAACAGCACCTATTTCTTGTATATATGCTATTGGTGTATCCCTAACCAATCTTTATGGCATATTACAGGTGTGGGGATGTATCGTTTGTTTTAGTCAAGGTTTTGTCAGAGCCTCTATTCGATAAACGAAATCAACTCCACACTTTCTTTTTTATAAATAACCCACTGCATAGGAGTTGTGTAGTAATTTGAAATAGGAAAACTAATTGTTTAACTTTTAATACAAATTACTATGAAGAGACTATTTTACATGATGCTTATTTGCATCCCTGTAATTGTGTTATGGGGATGTACGGAGAACGGTACAGAAGATGAACCAACTCCACCAATATCCTATCTCGAATTCTCCGAGGAGACGGATATATCGCCTGAATTTGAGGCTGATGGAGGTACTTCGTTGGTGGAATTTACTTCTTCTCACGATTGGACTGCAAGCGCTAATCAAAGTTGGATTACATTGTCCCGAAAATCAGGAACACCTCAAAAAACTTACTTTAACATTACAGTAAGTAAAAACTCTTCGACATCCAAAAGAACGGGAACAATCACTATAACCGCTGATAATAAAAGCTATAAAATAAATGTTTCCCAACAAGGAGCAGAGAAAGTTGTATTCGAGTTTTCATCTGACACCGATACCGCTCCTGAGTTTGAAGCCGAAGGCGGCACTTCAAAGGTGTCATTTACAACCTCTCACGATTGGACTGCAAGTGCTAGCCAAAGTTGGATTTCACTTTCTCGTAAGTCGGGTACTCCATCGACTGCAAACTTTACTATAACCGTTGACGAGAATACGACCACATCAGAGCGTACGGGTGTTGTTACTATTACTTCTAATGGTAAGTCGTATAAGGTCAATGTAAGCCAGAGTGGCAAAAATGAGGATATTTTTAAACTCTCTCCAACTACTGGTACAATATCTTCCGAAGGAGGAGAAATCATCCTTACATTAAAACATGATGTTGATGTTGATTATATAAAATTTGGTATATTTGACGAAAATGGTGATGAGGTAGATTGGATAGAGCTCATCGATACTAGAACCAATTCTTTGGATTTAGTATTTAGTGTGGCTAAAAACACAACCACACATGAAAGAGTTGGAATAATTGTATTGTACGACTCAAAGAATGATAAGGAACAGAGCTCTATTATTACTCAAAATGGCACTGAATCAACATTTAAATTTACAAACGATACAGATACATCTCCTGAATTTGAGGCTAAAGGTGGTACTTCAAAGGTATCATTTACAACATCGCACGATTGGACTGCAAGTGTAGATAAGAGTTGGATTACACTGTCTCGTAAGTCAGGAACACCGTCGACTGCAAGCTTCACTATAACAGTAAGTAAAAATACCACTACCTCGCCTCGTACAGGGGTTGTTACTATTGTTTCAAATAATCAATCTTACAAAATCAATGTCAGCCAAGAAGCGCAGCAGAACAGTGGCGAAATCGAAGAGAGTGAAGATAGAAAGATATATTACTATACTGTAACTAATAGTGTAATAGATGTTTCAAATGCAGCAGCTTTTAACTCGAATATTAAATCGAATAGCTATCAAAATGGTGTAGGAGTTATTGTTTTTGATAATACACTAACAACTGTTGGAGATAGAGCTTTCTATAATAATCAATTATTAACTAAGGTTATATTATCTGCAACTGTTAAAACAATAGGCGCATCTGCATTTGAGGGCTGTACAAGTCTGAATGGAACTTGTCCGATACCTACCAATATTGAGACCATAGGAGATAGAGCATTTTATGGTTGTGTTCAATTAACAACTGTTAATATTGGGAATGATTGTACGAGTATTGGAAGTGAAGCGTTTTACAACATTGCAAATTTGACCTCGCTGACAATCGGGTCCAAAGTTAAAACGATTGGATCAAAAGCGTTTTTCTATTGTCAAAAATTATCAAGCGTCTATATCCCTAATAGTGTAACGACTATTGGTAGTAGTGTATTTGAGAATTGCATCGCGTTGAGCTCTGTAACATTGGGCAATGGTTTGATTTCACTTGGGGCAGCGGCATTTAAATCGTGCAGTGCGATTACAAATCTGATGTTACCAAGCGGAATAACTGCCATTGAGGAGAGCCTATTTGAATTCTGCGATGCTTTGACTAATGTGACATTACCATCACAACTAAAAACTATAGGGAAAAATGCGTTCTCTTATTGTGATAACCTTAATGAGATAATAATACCTAACACGGCCTATTCAATTGGTGAAAACGCTTTTGTTTATAGCAAAATAAAGAATCTATACATTCCAAAAAGTATTACAACAATAGCTGCCCGAGCATTTGATATGGCAATAATAGATAAACTGACCATAGATATTAACATTCCAGATTACGACAACTATTTGGATTCTCCTTTCTTAGGGAGTCGACATAATGAGATTATTATAGGCGAGAATGTTTCATCCATTGGCTCTAACGCCTTTTCCAGTGGCTCCATAATCACTATTGGAAGTAATGTAACCAAGATAGGGGCAAATGCATTCGAAACCATTATAAGTACAATGTACTGTAAACCATCAAATCCTCCTTCTGTAACAACGCCATTTAGTATTAACCCTAATGGTAAGATATATGTGCCTCGCAATTCAGTTAGCGCATATAAAGCAGCGCAGTATTGGAGCAACTACGCTTCGTACATAGTAGGATATGATTTTTAATAAACTATATAACAATTTATCCTTTAATAAATATTTGCTATGATTACAAAAGATTTAATCAAGAAAGCAATGTTGCAATTGTCAACAAAACGAAAACTATTTTGGTCGGAAGCTGATTTCCAATTCTCGCTTGCTTTGGTGTTGCGTGATATTCTCCCTAAGAACGCAAAGATATATTTAGAGCGACCTATTGCCGAGATGTTGAGTGCTCAGCAGGAGGATAATAATACCAAAAATCGCAAGAAGTTTTATGTGGATATTTGGATTCAGATAGAGGATACAGTCTATCCGATAGAGTTGAAATATGGTACAAAAGAGCAAGAAATAAAGGACTGGGATAGAAAGATTATAAAAACCGTCAATCAGGCAGCATATGATATCACACGATTTGGATATCTGTTTGACATTCATCGTATCGAGCATATCAAAAAGCACTTATCGAATGGCAACGAACTGAAATTTGGTCGTGGGTTTGCTATTCTGCTGACCAACGATGCGAACTACTATCAGGCGCCAAAACGAGATTTCTCACAAACTCGTGATGCGTTATTTAGATTACACGAACGAACAAATGGAGAGCCATTGCCTACCAAAGTAAAATGGAATTACAACGGCGATGAAAAGCATTGGACAAAAGACCAATATCCATATAATGTAGAGCTTGATTTACCTTCCAATTTCAATTTGGATTGGAAAGTCTATCTACAAGATAAGGAACAAGGTGCAGATATTAGATATTTGATAAACACAATCGAGTAGTAAATTAGGCGTTGAGGAAGAGAATAGATATTTTTTCCCTCTTCTCTCTCGCAATATCTCTTCGGTCTATTGGCTGAGGTCTTGATGCGATGTGCTTACTCTACTTAATACTATTACCTTTTTCAATGTCTTGATAAGAGGATAGATTTAGTGATTCTAGAGTCTTTTATGTGTATGATGATGGAGGAAACTCAATCAAGACTATGCAGAAAATGCAGATTAGAGCATTAAATACAATTTCTCTTCACCCACGAGTTTAAGGCTCGTGGGTGTTTTTTGTGCTTTTTGGTTAAACATACGCCATTTTTTGATCTTTCTAGTTAAACATACATCGCATAATGCTATTTTATCGAAACTTTTACGATTTCCGTCTATTGAAATTTACCTCCATAAATCAACATCAACAAACAAGCCTGCCTAACAAAAACTTATTAGACAGGCTCATATTTTGCATCACTACCAATATAATATAGGGACAGGAGGGGGAAATTAGAGGAAATTCTCAAAGAATTTCCAGAGGATTACGCCGCCGGAAACCGAGACATTGAGCGAGTGCTTGGTGCCGAGTTGAGGTATCTCGATTGCCGAGTCGCACAAGTCCACTACCTCCTGCGCTACGCCCTCCACCTCGTTGCCGAAAACGAGGGCATATTTTTCGCCCGAAACAGGCTCGAATTTATCCAACATTACCGACTCTGCAATCTGCTCAATAGCAACAATGGTATATCCCTCATCTTTAAGTTGTTGTACACACTCGGTGGTGGAGGCGAAGTGCGCCCATTCGACCGAAAATTCTGCCCCCAAAGAACTCTTGTGAATCTCGCGCGAAGGGGGTGTTGCGGTGATGCCGCAGAGGGCAATTTTTTCGACCGCAAAGGCATCGCCTGTGCGGAAAAATGCGCCCACATTCTGGGCCGAACGGACATTGTCCAAGACCACCACTACGGGCATCTTCTCCATCTTGCGAAACTCCTCGACCGAGGGGCGACCGAGTTCGGCATTTGTTGTTTTTTTCATTACTTTTTTTGAGGCTTTTAGCTATTAGCCATTAGCCATTGGCTGTTTTTGCACTTATTTTCCGACAAAAGTAGTCATTATTTCAAAAAAATCGCTATTTTCGCACGATATTTATATCGTTAGGCGGATATGGTAAGGAAAATTGTGGTCGTAATGGCGTTGCTGCTACTCTCGTTCGAGGTGCTCGGACAGGAGTATCTGCTGCGTACAAAGTACGATACGGTAACCACAAAGAGCGAACGACTCTACCTCGACACCGCCTTCGATTTCGATTTCGACAATACAGAGTATTCGGGTAGCGGTCTTGGCGCTTCGGAAACGCTCTTCGGCATCTCGCTGATGCCCGTGCTGCGATTTGAGTGGAACGAAAATCACAACCTCGGCTTCGGTGTCAATATGCAGAAGTTGTTTGGCTCTACCCACTTCCTCGACAAGATAGATCTTGTGGCATACTACCAGTTCCACAACGAGAAGTATGGCGCGGTGGCGGGTCTGTTCCGCCGTGACAAACTGATGGGGCGTTACTCCGAGGCTTTTTTCTGCAATGCGTGGTTGGCGAATAACCGCGTGGTGCAGGGCTTGGCGTTGCAGTATCACGACAAGGTGGGCTATGCCGAGTTGGTGGCAGATTGGAACGGATTGTACTCCACGGCTACGCGCGAGCAGTTTCGCATACTCTTCTCGGGCGAGGGGCGTTTTGCGAGGTATATGTATGCGGGTGCTTCGGTAGCGATGCACCACTACGCCAACCGAGCCGATTTTCAGCACAATGTGGTGGATAACTTTACGATAAACCCCTATCTCGGTGTCGATTTCTCGATGGTCGTAAATGTTGAGGCACGCTTGGGGTATCTGCAAACCTTACAGCGCGACCGTCTTACGGGGGGGGGATTTCAGATGCCGATGGGCGGAGAGTTCTTCTTCAAGGTGAGTTATCTTGGCATATTCCTCTCGAACAATATCTATGTAGGCAAAAACCTCCAACCCCTCTACAACTCGGTGGGCAAGGAGGGTACGATATATGGCACGGACCTCTACGCTTCGGACTCGTTCTACGGTACGACAACGGGTATCTACAACCGTACGGGCATAGGCTACGAGCGCAACTTCTGTAAGGAGCGCATAAAGGTTAAGGCGGAGATGGTGCTGAAAACAGATGGCAAGAGGTTGTATAACCAGCAGATTATTTCGCTGGGAGTAAACCTCGCCCCAAAACTTTACGACAAAGCAAATAAGAAAAAATAGTTTTAATCAGCTAATGGCTAATGGCTAAAAGCTAAAAGCAAAGAAAGAATTATGGCTAATGAGAATGTTGAAGTAAAGGAGAAGTCCTTGAACTTTCTTGAAGAGATTATCGAGGAGTCGATTGCGAATGGTTTGTCGCATGTGCAGACACGATTTCCACCGGAGCCAAACGGCTACCTCCACATTGGACACGCAAAGAGTATCTGCATCAATTTCGGTTTGGCGAAGAAGTATGGCGGTAAGTGCAACCTCCGCTTCGATGATACCAACCCCGTAAAGGAGGATACCGAGTATGTAGATTCGATTAAGCGAGATATCAAGTGGCTCGGCTTCGATTGGGCTATCGAGCGTTACGCTTCGGACTATTTCGACCAACTCTACGATTGGGCAATCGTTCTTATCAAGAAGGGTTTGGCTTATGTAGACGACCAAACGCAGGAGGAGATTCGTCAGAATCGTGGTACCGTATCCGAGCCGGGTAAGCCATCGCCTTGGCGTGACCGTTCGGTAGAGGAAAACTTGGATCTCTTCGAGCGTATGCGTGCAGGCGAGTTTGCTGATGGCGAGAAGGTGTTGCGTGCAAAGATTGATATGGCGCACCCTAATATGCTCTTCCGTGATCCTATCATGTACCGTATCTTGCATACCGACCACCACCGCACGGGCAACAAGTGGTGCATCTACCCGATGTACGACTATGCACACGGTCAGAGCGATTCGATTGAGCAGATTTCGCACTCGATTTGTACTTTGGAGTTTGATGTGCATCGCCCATTGTACGATTGGTTTATCGAGGCGTTGGAGATATATCCATCGCACCAGTATGAGTTTGCCCGCCTGAACCTGACATATACGATGATGTCGAAGCGCAACCTCCTCAAACTCGTTCAGGAGGGTGCAGTATCGGGCTGGGACGACCCTCGTATGCCTACGATTTGCGCACTGCGCCGTAAGGGTTATACCCCTGCATCGGTGCGTGCATTTGCCGAGATGGTGGGCGTTGCAAAGCGTGACAATGTTATCGACTTGGGCAAGATGGAGTACTGCGTTCGCGAGGACTTGAACAAGGTTGCCGAGCGTCGTATGGCTGTTTTGAATCCTTTGAAGGTTGTGATTACCAACTGGGAGGAGGGCAAGGTCGAGATGCGTAAGGCTGTGAATAACCCAGAGAACGAGGAGGCAGGCATGCGCGATGTTCCGTTCTCGAAGGTTATCTATATCGAGCGTGACGACTTTATGGAGAATCCTCCAAAGAAATACTTCCGTCTTTCACCGGGTAACGAGGTGCGTTTGCGCTACTCGTACCTTATCAAGTGCGATGAGGTTATCAAGGACGAGGAGGGTAATGTTGTTGAGTTGCGCTGCTCGTACGACCCAATGTCGGGCGAGGGCTCGTCGAGCGATGGTCGCCGTGTGAAGGGCGTTATCCATTGGGTGTCGGCAGAGCACGCTGTTGAGGCGGAGGTACGCCTGTACAACCCATTGTTCAAGACCGAAGACCCATACGATACTTCGGAGGGACAGACCTCATGGCAGGATAACCTCAATCCGGAGTCGTTGGTTGTTACAAAGGGCTACTTGGAGCCAGCGTTGAAAGATGCGCCTATTGGCACAACCTACCAGTTCGAGCGTGTGGGCTACTTCTGTCCTGATACCGACTCGGCCGCGGAGCATTTGGTATTCAACCGCACCGTGACTTTGAAGGATTCGTGGGCGAAGATAAATAAATAGACGAAAGACGAGAGTGAGATTCCGTACCGAGATAGAGATTACTCAACTTGCAGAAAGGATAGAGCATAGCGCAAAGATTTTTGCGCTGGGCTCTTGTTTTGCAGAGCGAGTATCGGAGCGATTGAGGAGAGCGAAATTTGCAGTTACGACAAACCCTTTCGGAGTGCTATTTAATCCGTTTTCGATTGCGAATGCGATTGAGCGATTGGAAGATACAAGGGGCTTTGCCGTGTGCGACATTCGAGAGGGCAGAGAGGGGTATTTCTCCTTCGATGCGCACTCCTCGCTCGATGGGCAGACGCAAACCGAGGCGTTCGGAAATCTCAACAAGGCTGTGGCGCAGGGGGCAAAGGCTCTCGGTGAGGCAGAGTGGGTGATTTTGACCTTCGGCACAGCGTGGGTGTATGAGCGCGAGGGTAGGGCGGTGGCTAATTGCCACAAGCAACCTGCTGCGGAGTTCGAGCGCAGACGACTCTCGGTTGAGGAGATTGTTGAGCGTTACAGACGACTCTTTGAGGGCGTTCTGCACGATAAAAAGGTTATCCTGACGGTCAGCCCTGTGCGACACTTGGGCGATGGCTTGCAGGAGAATAGCGTGAGTAAGGCTACGCTACGCTTGGCGGTGGAGGAGTTGTGCGAACAGTACGAAAATGCGCACTACTTCCCGTCGTACGAGATTTTGATGGACGACTTGCGCGACTATCGCTACTACGATGAGGATTTGGCTCACCCCTCGAAGGTGGCGGTCGATTATGTGTGGGAGCAGTTTTGTAACTATGCATTGAGCGATATGGCGCGAGAACTACTGCCGAAAATCGAGCAGATTGTCGCGGCTGCCGAGCATCGGCCATTCAACCCGACCAGCGAGGCGCACAAGGCGTTCTGTCGCAAGATGTTGGCAAAGATAGAGAATGTGCGAGATGTGGATTTTTCGCTCGAAAAGAGTGCGTTTGAGAGATATTTATAGATGAAACAGAGATTATTTGTAGTTATCTTTTTACTTTTTGCAACGGTTTTTGCCGATGCGCGACCACGCCTTGTGGTAAATATCGTAGTGAGCGGTATGAGCCAAAGCGACCTTGTGCGCTACGAGGAGAATTTTGGCAAAGAGGGCTTCCTGCGATTGAGGGCAGAGGGCGTGGAGTTTAACGAGTGCTATGCCGACTACGCCCCGACAACCTCGGAGGCGGGTTTGGCGACCTTGGCAACGGGAACTCTGCCGGCAACACACGGCATATTCTCCTCGGTGACTTTCGACCGCACCGCAAACCGAGAGGTTGCACTCTGTCGAAAAGAGGTGGCAGGGACTAATGCTACCACCCGCAAAGAGGTTGAGAGTCGCTATACTACACAGCCATTTATGGCGCAGACACTCTCCGAGTCGGTCTTGACATCTTCGGAGAACAATCGCGCGATAACCATAGCCCACAATCCACTGTCGGCGATGATTTTGGCAGGGCGCAGAGGCGAGTGCTATTGGCTCTCCGATGAGGGCAAGTGGACCTCGGCAGATTGCTATATGGAGGAGTTACCATCGTGGGTGCGCACCTACAATGGTGACGATATGAACAGAGTCTTTGCCACCGACACTTGGTATGGTCGTTATACTCGCGACCGCTACCGCAATAGTCGCTCGACAAACATCACAATCTACGAGAAGGATAATACCAAACGCCCTCGCTCCACACGCAAGGTGTCGGAGGGGTGGGTGAATAATCTCCGTGCAATGCCTTCGGGCAATCTTGCAATCTTCGAGTTTGCGAAGCGCGCGGTGGGCTCCCTGCTTCCGCTGCATATCAAAGAGGAGTGCAAGATGTTAAATCTCTGCCTCGATGTTCCGCGCGTTGTGGCGGAGCGGTACGGTGCAGACTCGATAGAGTACGAGGATATGCTCTACTCGTTAGATGCCTCGTTGGCGGAGTTCCTGTCCTTTGTCTATGCGCAACTCCCTTCGCGCAACGATGTGGTGATAGTGCTGACATCGGATAGCGGAGTAAGCCCTACGAAGGTGGATAACAGCGATGCATCGCGCTTCAATATCCGTCAGTTCGAGGTTATAATGAATGCCTTTTTGGGTGCTCGTTATGGACAAGATGCGTGGGTGCTGGGGTATGCCGATGGCTCGTTGTATCTCAACCACGATGTTATCTATCGCCACAAAAAGAGCATTGTCGAGATACAGAACGAGGTGGCAAATTTCGCCCTGCAATATCGAGGTGTCGCTACGGCAGTTACCGCTACGGCACTACGCTCGGCACAATTTTCGCGCGGTGCGGTGGCGCTGGCGCAAAATGGCTACAACCCACGCCGCTCGGGCGATGTGGTGATAGTGTTGGAGCCGGAGCGTATCGAACTCGATACTGAGCGAGTGGCGATGTCGGGCTCGGTCTATAACTACGACCGACATATACCGTTTATCGTCTGTGGTACGGGTGCTGTCCCAAGACGAGAGTCAAAGCGAATATCAAACGAGCAGATTGCTCCGACCTTGGCGGCATATTTGGGCATAGGGCGACCTCAATCTTCCGATGCGGAGGTTGTGGCGTTGGAGCGAGAAAAACAGCAAGATTATGATAAAAGATAGCATACAAGAGGAGATTATCGAGGAGTTCTCGATGTTTGACGACTGGTTGGATAAGTACGACTACCTGATTTCGCTCAGCGAGTCGTTGCCAGTGATTGCTCCCGAGCATAAGACTGATGACTATATTATCGAGGGTTGCCAGTCGCGTGTGTGGGTTGATGCGAGGTTGGAAGATGGAAAGATTTACTACTCGGCAGATAGCGATGCTATAATAATCAAGGGTTTGTTGGCGTTGCTTATTCGTGCCATGGGCGGTCGCACACCGCAGGAGGTGGTCGATTTGGACCTCTACTTTATAGATGCGATAGGTCTGAAAGAGAATCTCTCGCCAACACGAGGCAATGGACTGCTTGCCACAATCAAACAAATGCGATTATATGCAATCGCTTTTAAGAATAGTTAAGTAAATAATAAAAATACCATAATTCTCAATTCTCAATTCTCAATTTGAAAATTATGACTCCAGAAGAGATATTGCGTGTCGAGAAGGATATTGTTCTGACACTCAAAAATATATACGACCCCGAAATACCAGTAAATATCTACGACTTGGGGCTTATCTACGAGATAGACTTCGACCCTTCGGGCGAGGCTACGATTCGTATGACTCTGACAGCCCCGAACTGCCCGATGGCGGATATGCTTGTGGAAGATGTCAATACACAGGTAGCAAAGGTGCAGGGCGTGGAGAAGGTCAATGTAATCCTCGTCTTTGAGCCTGCATGGGATAAGTCGATGATGAGCGAGGAGGCACTCCTCGAACTAAACCTGTTTTAGCCCTAAACAGATGGTCAAAGATGTTCGGTATAGGCTCCATAAAGGCTACATCGCAACGCAAGTGTGCCGAGACACTGCTTGCGCTCGATAACTCGCATCGCCGCGAGGTTATGGCGCAGTTGTGCTTCGACCGAATAGGGCAGAAGCAGGAGTTTATAACCGATAAATTTCACGATACGGAGGATTGGAGCGAGACGGCATATCTTCTACTGCTGCGCTCGTTGGATATAAAGGCAAATCGTTCCTCGTACGAGCGTTTGGCGCGCCTACTCCCATACCGCTACTTGGCAAAGACCTCTTTTGAACGCCGCTCTGTCGAAGCGATGCTCTTGGGGTGTTCGGGACTTCTCTCGCGACTGTCAGCGGTGATGAGCGATAGGAGAGAGGTCGAGGATTTGCAATCTATCTTCGACTACGAAGCCCACAAGTATGGGTTGGAACAGATGAATATCGAGTCGTGGCAACTTGTCGGACACAATGGCGATAACCACCCGGTGGTGAGGTTGTTGCAGTTGGCGGGTCTGCTCTCGAAGCACTATCATTTGCTGAACGATATTTTGGAGTGTCGCACCAAGCGCGATGTCGAAAAACTATTCTGCGACACATCAATTCCCAAGTGGGCGCACAGGTTTCTGTCGGAGGAGAGCAACAGCGGGGCAATCTCGCGCAATAAGGCTCACATGCTCGGTATAAATGTTGTAGCGCAGTTGCAGATATTCTACTCCGAATATACGATGCGCGAGGATCTGGACTCTCGCGGCATAGAGTTGCTCGAACAACTGCCTGCCGAGAGTAATCTCTTTATAGGTCGTTGGTCGAAACTTGGAGTTAAGGCGGATAATGCCCTCGAATCGCAGGCTCTGCTGCAACTAACAAAGGTTTATTGCTCCAATCTGGCGTGCGACAAATGTCTGTTCAGACGCTTTGTCGATGCGGGATAAAAGACGAGAGAAGCGGAGAACTGAGAGCGGAAAAATAATTTTAATTCTCAATTCTTAATTTGTTTCCGCGCGCTCTATCACCCCTATTAAGGGCTGAAAGCCGGCCCCTATTACCCATCGCCCCCATCACCCCTATAATCGTTGCGCCTTGACAACGCTCTTTATTTTCCCGCCTTAAAAATACATTTGTATTTTCCGTATAATTTTATTATCTTTGTTCCGTTTATAATTGTGAAATAAATAACACATCAGAAAATATGGGTGCATTAACAAGTATAATTAAGTTTTTGTTTGGCAGCAAGGCGGACAAAGACCGCAAGGAAATTCAGCCTTATGTGGATAAAATCAAGGCGATTTATCCATCTATCGAGGCGTTGTCGAACGATGAGTTGCGTGAGCATAGTGCTGCTCTGCGCAAGCGTATCGCCGACTTTATCGCCGAGGACGAGGCGCATATCGTAGCGCAGAGGGCGAAGTTGGAGGATGTAAATATCTCGCTTGACGAGAAGGAGAAGGTGTCGAAGGATATCGACCAGACCGTAAAGCGCATTGACGAGAAGATTGAGAAGGTTCTCGATGAGATTTTGCCTGAGGCTTTCGCTATTATGAAGGATACGGCTCGCCGTTTTACGCAGAATGAGCAGGTGGTGGTTACCGCCAACGACTTCGACCGCAACCTCGCAGCCGTTAAGGATTTTGTGAATATCGAGGGAGATAAGGCTGTCTACGAAACACACTGGACCGCAGGAGGCAACGACATCAAGTGGGATATGATTCACTACGATGTGCAGTTGTTCGGTGGTGTTGTGTTGCATAAGGGCAAAATTGCCGAGATGGCTACGGGAGAGGGTAAAACCCTCGTGGCTACACTGCCAGTATTCTTGAACGCCTTGGCAGGTAAGGGTGTTCACATGGTGACGGTGAACGACTACCTCGCAAAGCGTGATGCCGAGTGGATGGGACCTATGTATCAGTTCCACGGCTTGTCGGTAGATTGTATCGACTCGCACCAGCCAAACTCAGAGGAGCGCAGAAATGCCTATCTTGCAGATATCACTTTCGGAACAAATAACGAGTATGGTTTCGACTACTTGCGTGACAATATGGCATCTTCGCCATCGGATTTGGTGCAGCGCAAGCACCACTTCGCTATTGTCGATGAGGTCGATTCGGTCTTGATTGACGATGCGCGTACACCACTCATCATTTCGGGACCTGTACCAAAGGGCGAAGACCAACTCTTCGAGGAGTATCGCCCAGCAATTGAGTTTCTGTATGGCTTGCAGAAAGATTTTGTTACAAACCTCGTTGCAGAGGCTCGTAAGTTGGCGGGCGAGGGCAAGATGGAGGAGTGTGGTCTTTTGACCTACCGCGCATACAAGGGCTTGCCAAAGTATAAGCCACTCATTAAGTTCCTCTCGGAGCAGGGCATCAAAGTTCAGATGCAGAAGACCGAGAACATCTATATGGCGGACAATAACCGCCGTATGCCGGAGGTAACGGACGAGTTGTTCTTCGTTATTGACGAGAAGATGAACTCGATAGAACTCACCGACAAGGGACACGAGGCGTTGTCGAAGCGTGTCGGCGAGGAGGGATTCTTCGTATTGCCTGATGTCGGAGCCGAGATTGCCGAGTTGGAGCAGCAGGAACTCTCGTTGGAGGAGAAGGCGCAGAAGAAAGATGAACTTTTGAATGATTACTCTGTTCGCTCGGAGCGAGTACATACCGTAAACCAACTGCTCAAAGCATACGCGATGTTCGAGAAAGATGTCGAGTATGTGGTAATGGACAACAAGGTTAAAATTGTCGATGAGCAGACAGGTCGTATTCTCGATGGTCGCCGCTACTCCGATGGTCTGCATCAGGCTATCGAGGCGAAGGAGCGCGTGAAGGTCGAGGCGGCAACGCAGACCTTTGCAACTATCACCTTGCAGAACTACTTCCGTATGTACCACAAGTTGGGCGGTATGACCGGTACTGCCGAGACCGAAGCATCGGAGTTTTGGAATATCTACAAACTCGATGTTGTGGTTATTCCTACAAACAGACCTATCCTTCGCGATGACCGCGATGATATAATCTACAAGACCAAGCGCGAGAAGTATAACGCCGTAATTGCGGAGGTTGTACGCCTTGTGAATGAGGGCAGACCTGTGTTGGTGGGTACTACTTCGGTCGAGATTTCGGAGTTGTTGAGCCGAATGTTGAAGATTCGCGGCATTAAGCATAATGTGCTGAACGCCAAGCACCACGCGCAGGAGGCGCAGGTTGTTGCCGAGGCTGGTCGTCCGGGACAGGTTACCATCGCAACCAATATGGCAGGTCGTGGAACCGATATCAAACTCACCGAGGAGGTGAAGGCGGCAGGAGGTCTTGCAATTATCGGTACAGAGCGTCACGAGAGCCGTCGCGTAGACCGCCAGCTGCGTGGTCGAAGCGGTCGTCAGGGAGACCCGGGCTCTTCGCAGTTCTTCGTATCGTTCGAGGACGATTTGATGCGTCTGTTCGGCTCGGAGCGTATCGCAAAGATGATGGATAGAATGGGTATCCAAGAGGGCGAGGCTATTCAGGCAGGTATGATGTCGAGTGCAGTGGAGCGCGCGCAGAAGAAGGTCGAGGAGAATAACTTCGGTATCCGTAAGCGATTGTTGGAGTATGACGATGTGATGAACTCGCAGCGTGAAGTTATCTACACTCGCCGCCGCAATGCGTTGTATGGTGAGCGCGTGGAGATTGACTTGAACAACGCGATGTACGACTATGTTGAGGCGTTCCTGAACGAGCATGAGGATTATCCGTTCGAGGAGTTCTCGTTCGACTTGATTCGCGAGGTCGGCTTGCAACCATCGTTCGATGAGGCGAAATACAAGAAGGCTAAGCGCGAGGAGTTGGTGGAGTGGATTGTTGCCGACTTGCAGGCATTGGTGGCACGCCGTGCCAAGGCTGTGGCAGATACCGTGCGACCAGTGATGACCAAGATTTACGAGGAGCGTAAGGGGCAGTTGGCAGATAGCAAGATGTACTTCCCACTCACAAACGGACACCTCGGATATAATGTTCCGGTGGAGTTGCAGCGTTGCAAGGATACCGATGGAGCAGAGATTTACCGCGTATTCTCGAAGGTGGTGATGTTTACCACTATCGATGATGCTTGGCGTGAGCACCTGCGCGAGATGGACGAGTTGCGCCATAGTGTGCAGAATGCTTCGTACGAGCAGAAGGACCCACTTCTTATCTACAAGTTCGAGTCGTTCGGTTTGTTCGAGAAGATGTTGCAGAGGGTAAACCGCGAGGTTGTTTCGATACTTTGTAAGTCCTATATTCCTGTGCAGCAGCAGAATCAGGAGTCGTTGGAGCGTAATCGCCAGAGCCGTGCAAAGGTCGATGTGAACAAGTTGCAGGCATCGCGTATGGCTGCGGCTGCGGCGGCAGGTCAGGGCGAGAAATCAAAACCTGCACCTATTCAGGTCGAGAAGAAGGTTGGAAGAAATGAGCCATGTCCTTGCGGTAGCGGTAAGAAGTATAAACACTGCCACGGCAGATAATCGAGGAGGGGCAACGACCAAGAGAGTATGGGAGCATACGCAGAGGAGAAACAGCGAAAACTCGATATTCGCTACTTGAAGATGGCACGCATTTGGGCGGAGAACTCATACTGCGTACGCCGTCAGGTGGGTGCGCTTATCGTGAAGGATAAGATGATTATCTCGGACGGCTACAATGGCACACCTTCGGGCTTCGAGAATGTGTGCGAGAATGATATGGGAACGACCAAGCCCTATGTCCTGCACGCCGAGGCAAATGCTATTACGAAGGTTGCCAAGTCGGCAAACAACTGCGATGGCGGAACGCTCTATGTTACCACCTCGCCATGTATGGAGTGCTCGAAGTTGATTATTCAGGCGGGTATTAAGCGTGTGGTGTTTTCGGAGAAGTACCACAACACCGAGGGGTTGGATATCTTGGCGAAGGTAGGCGTGGAGTTGGTACATCTGCCTATTGATGAGTAATATTTTTTATATAAACAATACTTAACTTTCTAAAACACACAAAATTATGAGTTTCTTAACAAATGAGAAATTGACCATCGTCGGCGCAGCCGGTATGATTGGTTCGAACATGGCGCAGTGCGCTATGATGATGAAGTTGTCGTCGAACATTTGCCTCTATGACCCATTTGCTCCTGCATTGGAGGGTGTTGCCGAGGAGTTGTTCCACTGCGGTTTCGATGGCATCAACCTCACTTTCACCTCGGACATTAAGGAGGCTTTGACCGATGCGAAGTATGTAGTATCGTCGGGTGGTGCAGCACGCAAGGCTGGTATGACTCGCGAGGATTTGTTGAAGGGCAACGCAGAGATTGCTGCCGAGTTCGGTAAGAACATCAAGCAGTACTGCCCAGATGTAAAGCACATCGTGGTTATCTTCAACCCAGCTGACATCACTGGTCTTATCACCTTGATCTATGCAGGTGTTAA
>JAZRJD010000059.1:0-27823 GCA_045645625.1 Alistipes sp. | reverse complement strand
CGCTTAACTAAAAAAGAAGAAGCGTGGATAATGCCTACTGATAAGAAGGTACGACCAAGCACCTATACGAACATAAGCACACCCACGCCAAGAGGCGTGAGCATTTAGTGTGCCTATTGTGTGTTCGCAGTAATAATTTGGTCGTTTTACTTATCAACAACAATAGCCTAAATGCCATCTGAAAGAACTGCGTATTCCGCAATCCGATTACAAATATATAATTTATTTTCCATAGTTGCATTATCGTGGGGGAATTTTTGCTAAATTTGCAGTAGGAAAAATATGCCGTCATTGCAAGAGCCGTCAGGCTCGTGGCAATCTCCCGCTTTTTCTTTAATAACAACAAGGGAGATTCCCACAGTCGCTATGCTCCTTCGGAATGACGATATAATAAAATATAAAATACCTTTAATTATCAATTGTCAATTGTCAATTCTCAATTAGATTTTATGAGGTCACGAATAAAAGAGTTGCTCAAAGGGGTTTTTCACCCAGAGTTGGAGCAGGATATTGTAACGGCGGGAATTTTCGAGGGTGCCGAGATTGAGGGGGAGAAGGTGGTTGTGTCGCTTATCTTCCGCAAGGCTCGTGATCCGTTTGCCGTGAAGATTAAGAGTAGGGTAGAGCAGACCATCGCATCGGCTTACCCCGACTATAAGGTAGTTGTTGTTGTAAAGGAGGGCGAGAAGAGTGCCGAGCGTGCAGCCAAAAATGCCGCTATCGAGGAGATGCACCAATTCTCAACCACCGCAAATATCAAGCACATCGTAGCCGTAGCTTCGGGCAAGGGTGGCGTGGGTAAATCTACCGTTACCGCAAACCTCGCCGTAGCATTAGCAAAAGAGGGTTATAAAGTGGGTGTTCTCGATGCCGATATCTATGGTCCTTCGCAGTCGAAGATGTTTGGCTGCGAGGATTATCTGCCCGATGCAAAGCAGGTCGATGGTCACGACTATATTGTGCCTGCCGAGGTGGGTGGAATAAAGCTGATTTCGATAGCGATGTTTATCCGCAAGACCGATGCTTTGTTGTGGCGCGGAACGATGGCTAACAGCGCTTTACGCCAACTTATCCACCAAACCGAGTGGGGAAATTTAGATTTTTTATTAATTGACCTTCCTCCGGGTACGGGCGATATACATTTGTCAATAATTAACGAATTGCGCATTGGCGGAGCGATTATAGTTTCTACTCCGCAGCAAGTGGCTGTGGCTGATGTAGTTCGAGGTGTTGAGATGTTTAGAAATCCGAATGTAAACATACCTGTTTTGGGCGTAGTGGAGAATATGGCGTGGTTTACTCCGGCGGAGTTGCCGAACAATCGCTACTACATTTTCGGTAAGGGCGGAGCAGCCCGATATGCCGAGGAGGTTGGCGTTGATTTGTTGGGCGAAGTGCCTATAATTCAAGACATTATGCAAGGTGCTGACGATGGTGTGCCGGCAGTAAACACTGTTCCGCAGGTTGCTGAGGTGTATCAACAAGTGGCGAGAAAAGTTGTTGATAAGATGGAGAAATAGTGTTGATAAGGGGTGGAAAACTTTTGATAAGTTGTAATAACTTTTGAGGTTTACACAATTCCCCCGACTTATTAAAAATTATTGTTATTTTTATTTGAATTATTTTAATTAAAATTGTTCAAAAATAATAGTGTTAATTTGTCAATAGTAGTTATAAACATTTGTTGAAAAGGGAAAGAAAAATGGGTGCTATCAGCGAGTTAGCGAAGGTGTTTGTAAAATTTTTGAAAAACATCGGTTAGCAACTTTTTTCCAAAAAAAGATATCAACACTTTCAACAGCTATTATTGTTATTGTTCTTTATTAAAATTATTTAATTATTAAATTTATAAAACAAATAATAAAAAATGGGTGTGGAAAAAAGAGAGGTTAAGGAGTAATACTGTAACGAAACTCTTTAACCTCTCTTGATTTGTGTAATTTTATAAAATACTACATATAAAAATAAAAGTTAGCACCTTTGTATGATACATAGTATTTTCCTTTTGATGACTCTCTTACTATTAGTTCTTCGTTTATATCATAAGATTTTTTATTGCTACCATCCCAATAACTTGTTACATATTGTGTGGCTACAGCATAAAAAGAGTCACACATATTAGCAGATCGGTATACCGTTATATACAGTTTGGCGCTGTCGGTAGGTCCTACTGCTTTCTTGTCCGCCCAACCCGACCAATAAGCTGGTGCTTCGGCTGTAATCTCTGTGTTTGTGGAATTTGTAGTAGCGATAGTTGTTTCGTTAGCCTCAACGATTGCAAAAGAGAATATAGTTGCAACAACCAATAAAATAATCTTTTTCATACTTTTTTTCATTTTTAATATGTTTAATTTCCTACTCATTTGACGGCTTTTCGGATACTCCGTTGTTCCTTAATTTTTTAGTTCGGGTTTAAGTACACACATAAAAAAGCGTGGAACTTTTAGTGTACTCGCTTCCCAGGGTGTTTGGCGTAACCCAATCTGCAGAATAACCAAAAGCCCACGCCTTTCAGCGTGAGCATTTTTTGCAATATCCTTGCAGATTTTCCTATTAGTCGCCAAACTTTTGGGAGTGCAGAATAAAGCTAAAACGCTTTTTCCAATATGTCTAAAATGTGCGCACCGAAATACGCTAATGTTTCATAGGCAAATTCTATTTTTTATTTTACTATACCACAAAGTTAGTAATTTATTTTTGATTGAGCAAAAAATAGATGGGATTAGCGGAAATTAGAGGTAGTTAGGGGTTATTAGCGGTAATTAAGGACTATTAAAGAAAAACACTAATACCCGCTAATAGCCCTTAAATTCTCTATAAACTTTTTGCACATTTAACATTTAACTTTTAACTTTGCGGAGAGTTGAAGAGGTTGTTAGGGGTTATTAGGGGTGATTAGAGGAAATTAGGGAGTTTTATAAAAACAATATGGAAAAGTTTGTTGTAAAGCGCACAGGAAATTATCGCGACCTGCTTTGTTATTGCAAGGCGGAGACGATATACGATATAACCTACCTCTTTGCGAATAAATTTTTCAAGCCATCAGACCGAACTATCGACCAAATGGTGCAGGCTGCCCGATCGGGTAAGCAAAACATTATAGAGGGTTATGCAGCATCGGTTACATCGATTGAAACAGAGATAAAATTGTTGGGAGTTGCTAAAAGCAGTCTTAAAGAGCTGTTGGCAGACTATGAGGACTATTTGCGTACACGCAATTTGGAGCAGTGGAGTGAAGATTCCGAAAAATTCAAAAAGGCTCAACAATTGGGAAAAGAACACGATAATTCGGAGTTTTGGATGGATATAGTGGCAACTCGTAGCGATGAAACAATAGCAAACATAGCCATAATACTTCTTCATCAAACCGATTATATGCTTTATAGGTTTATGGAAAAAGTGGTGGAGAAGTTTGAAAAGGAGGGCGGAATAAGAGAGAAACTTTCTCGACTCCGCCGTAATAAAAAGAGTGAAGATGATAAATAGTGGTTATTAAGGGTAATTAGCGGAAATTAGGGGTAGTTAGTGTAATAAAAATCCCCCCTAATAACTCTAATAACCCCTAACAACCCCTAACAACCTCTATAAAAAAATGAAAACCAAAATATCAAAAATCGAATCATTGAAGCGCAAGAAGGGTGTGGTGATTTTGGCGCACTACTACTGTCGCCCCGAGGTACAAGAAGTTGCCGACTTTCTGGGCGATTCGCTTGCCCTCTCGGTCAAGGCACGCGACATTGAGGCAAAGACCATTCTCTTTGCCGGCGTTCACTTTATGGGCGAAACGGCAAAGGTGCTTTCGCCTGAGAAAAAGGTACTCATTCCCAACCCTGAGGCGACCTGCTCGCTTGCCGAGTCGTGTCCCGCTGCCGACTTTGCCAAGTTCAAGGCACAGCACCCCGAGGCGCTCGTAGTGTCGTATGTGAACACTACTGTTGGAGTTAAGGCTCTGACTGATATCTGCTGTACCTCGTCAAACGCCTTGCAGGTGGTAGAGTCTATTCCGAAGGAGCAACCGATAATCTTTGCTCCCGACAAAAACCTCGGCTCCTATATTAAAAAGATTACAGGGCGCGAGAATATGATTTTGTGGAATGGTGCCTGCCATGTACACGAGCGATTTGGCGTGGAGGCGATTTTAAGCCTTAAAAAATCGCACCCTGAGGCAAAGGTGGTTGTCCACCCTGAGTGCAGGGGCGAGGTGGCTGATTTGGCAGATTATTGCGGCTCTACGGCGGGTATTCTCGACTACTGCCGCAAGAGCGATGCCGACACCTTTATTGTGGTTACCGAGCCGGGCATCTTGGCGGAGATGGCGAAGGCTTGTCCCGACAAAAAGTTTGTTCCTGTGCCATCAAGCGAGGGCGCACCATGCAATGAGTGCGAGTATATGAAGATGATAACGCTCGACAGCATCTTGAAGTGTCTCGAAACCGAGTCGCCGACAATAGAACTCGATGAGGATACACGCCAAAAGGCATCGAAATCTATCGAGGCAATGGTAAAAGTGGGATAGATTATTTAGGCGAGAGAAGAGAGTTTTTTTGGGCTGTTAGCCATTGGCCATTAGCCATTGGCTTTTTTACAGATCCCCTCCGTTACGCTCGTCCCCCTAACTTAGGGGGACAAATAGTAGAAAAGGAAAAATAATTCTTAATTCTTAATTTGTTTACGCGCACCCTATAACCCTTATAAAGGGTTGAAAGCCCGCCCCCAGTAACCCCCAGAAATAGCTGCGCCGTGACCACTTTCGAAGTCCCCCCAACAAACAAAAAAACAAAGGACTGTTCAACATTGTTGTACAGCCCTTTATTTTGTAAAAGGTATTGATTAGTAATTCAACACCTTTGATGATGCATAGGATAGTTTCAGAGCGTTGGCGCGGCGAAGTTCTTGCTTCACATCGGCAACAACACCCATCTTTGTATTCTCGTCAGCCTTCAAACATACAGTCATCGAGGCGCGGTCCGACTCGTTCAGGTTGTCGCGCTCACCGGCGATAAAGTCCAAGATATCCTTTGTCGTCTTGTATGAGTCGTTCAACTGGATACGCGGTGCGGTACCGAACTTTGCCTGCATGTGCAGTGACGGAGTACCTATGTGGATATACGATACCAAGTTCTTCTTTTCGAGTTTCTGTATCTCGGTAGCCTCAGGTAACTTGTAAGTCACGAGCAACTCCTGATCGCGCATCGAAGTCGAGAGCATAAAGAAGAACAAGATGATATATACGACATCGGGCAACGATGTAGTTGCCATAGCGGGCACTTCGCGCTCGCCCTTTTTCTTCATTACTGCCATACTACTTAATCATTCTACGCGGCTCTGCCTCCGAAATCTTCATTGGAATTGCCTTGGTTATTACTTTACTTTCGGCATCATTCAGGTCGGAGAACTTCTTGCCGAACTTACTCATCGATACCTCATCACGCACCTCGTTGAAGGCACGGGTGAGTTCGTTCTGCACCTGAATATAGACCTGATAACTTGTATCACGAGTGTTCTGCAACGAGATTACACCCTCACTTACAGGATATGTCCACTTCGAGCCATCTGGCATCTCAATCTCGGTAGGCTTCTTCTCTGGAAGGTCCTTATCGTCGAGTGGGTTAAGGATAAACTCCTTCGCCTTATCTTTCAAGGCATTCAACGAGATAACCTTACCACCGGCCATGATGTTACCCGAGCCCGAGACGAACACCAAGAGAAGGTTTCGCTCCTTCACCTTGATATCCTCCTGCTTCACATTAGGGTCTGCCATAGGTGGCAGCACGCGCACGATACCGGTATCTATATCCATGGTCGAAACCACGAGGAAGAAGATAAGCACGGTAAACGCGATATCCGCTTGTGACGAGGCGTTGATTTCAGGTATATTTTTCTTACTAGCCATAAATACTTATACTACTTTAATGCGTTGCGAACCTCTCCTACGATTGTCACGAGGATTGTTGCTGCTGCAACCACATAGGTTACGAGGATTCCGGTCTCGGAAATAACCAACTCGAATGGATCATCGAATACTCCACCTGCCGAGTTTGGAATAACCAAACCATCGTGGCTCAATGCAATGGCGAGAGCCGCACCTACGACAACTACAACAATAACCGTTGCGATAAGAGTATTTTTCAATCCCGCAGGGTTGGTAATCGTACCCTTGATGGCCGCACAGATGACGCTAAGGATTGCTGCTACGAGCAATACATAGCCCCAAATGAGGTTCCAACTGATGGCAACTTCTGCACCGCCCGAAATCATCGCCCAGCCCACAAGAGCGAGGGTGATAACGAACAATGCTACCATCAACATATTCAACTTCTTTTTCATAATATTCGTTTTGTGTACGATTATTTGTTAATCAAATTATTTCTTGTTGTAAGCAGTCAAGATATCGGTCAAAGTGATCGAAGCGTCCTCCATCTCATTTACCATACCATCAATCTTAACGATTACATAGTTGTAGAACACTTGGAGAACCATCGCTGCAATCAGACCGAGGAGGGTTGTCAAGAGCGCAACCTTCATACCACCTGCAACGAGTGCCGGGCTGATGTCACCTGCTGCCTGAATAGAGTCGAACGACTGAACGAGACCAACCACTGTACCCAAGAATCCGAGTGATGGCGACAACGAGATAAACAACGACAACCAACCGAGTCCCGACTCCAACTGACCTGTCTGAACCGAGCCGTAAGATACAACAGCCTTCTCCACAGCGTCAAGACCGAGGTGATAGCGGTCGAGTCCCTGATAGTAAATCGAAGCGATAGGGCCCTTAGTGTTGCGGCAAACCTCCTTAGCAGCCTCAACGCCACCCTCGTTCAAAGCAGCCTCAACCTGTGCGATGAACTTCTTAGTGTTGATAGTCGAGAGCGAGAGGAAGAGGATACGCTCAATAGCGATAGCCATACCGAGTACCAATACTACGAGGATAGGGAGCATCCAACCCCAACCACCTTCGAGGAACTTCTGCATCAAAACATAGTGAAGCGACTCACCAGCGATCTCTGTCTCAGCGTCAAGAACTGCCTCTGCTGGCGCCTCAACTGCCTCTACTACCTCGGTTGCAGGCTGCTCTGCTGTTGCAGTTGCAGTCTCCTGTGCGATTGCAGTGCTGAATGTCATTGCAGCAGCTGCCAAAACCAAAAATAATTTTTTCATAGTTTTTAATTAATTAAAAATTGTTGTTTGTGTTTTTTATGTATTTGTACCAAAATTTGTTGTTTTCGGGTCTATTTGCCACGATTTCACCAATTTTCATAAAAACGGTATAATCATTTGAGACACAAAATGTTAGGTACTGTCACCACCTTGTTTGAGCCCAAAATTTGGCATATTACAGTCCGAAATATAGAGATTTTTTTTTGTTTTTGCAAACTCCGCAATTTTTCTGCACCCAAATTTTTCGGTATTTACAATAGATTTACTACTTTTGCAGTACAAAGTTGAATACAACAAAAACACTATAAAATATGGAGAGAGTAAAAGTTTTGATTATCGGTAGCGGACCTGCTGGATTCACCGCTGCAATCTACGCTTCGCGTGCTGCGCTTGACCCTGTGTTGTACGAGGGTATCGAGCCGGGCGGACAACTTACAACAACAACCGAAATCGAGAACTTCCCGGGCTATCCCGATGGTGTTCAGGGTACCGAGATGATGAACGACCTTCGCGCACAAGCGTTGCGCCTTGGCGCCGATGTTCGCACAGGTATTGTTACCGATATCGACACCTCGAAGCGACCTTTTGTGCTTACCATTGACGGTGAGCATCAGATTGAGGCAGAGAGCGTTATCGTCTGCACGGGAGCCTCGGCAAAGTACCTCGGCTTGGAGTCGGAGATGAAGTTCCGCGGTATGGGTGTTAGTGCTTGTGCCACTTGCGATGGTTTCTTCTACCGCAAGCAGGATGTGGCGGTTGTTGGTGGTGGCGACACCGCTTGTGAGGAGGCTACCTACCTCGCATCGCTCTGCCGTCAGGTCTACCTTATCGTGCGCAAGCCATTCCTTCGTGCATCGAAGGCTATGCAGGAGCGCGTTTTCAACACTCCGAACATCAAAGTCTTGTTCGAGCATAACACCGTTGAGGTCTTGGGTGACGAGGACGGCGTAACGGGCGCACGCCTTCGCAATGGTGCAGGCGAGGAGTACGATATCGAGATTTCGGGCTTCTTCCTTGCTATTGGTCATCACCCTAATACAGAGTTGTTTAAGGACAAGTTGGAGTTGGACGAGCAGGGTTATATCGTAGTTGAGCCGGGTACCTCGAAGACCTCGGTTGAGGGAATCTTTGCTGCAGGCGATGTTCGCGACCCGCACTATCAGCAGGCTATTGTAGCGGCAGGCTCGGGCTGTATCGCAGCACTCGACGCAGAGCGTTGGCTGGCCTCTCAGAAATAAGAGATGATAAGTGTAACGATTTTAGGGGCATCATCGGCAAAGCCGACAGCAAACGGACACCCTTCGGCACAGGTGGTAAACTGCAACGAGCAGTACTACTTGGTCGATGCGGGCGAGGGTGTGCAGCAGCAGATGTTCCGCTGTGGCATAAACCCGTTGAAGTTGCGAGGTGTCTTTATTTCGCATCTACACGGCGACCACTGCTTTGGCATCTTTCCACTTATCTCTACGCTTGGTCTTTATGGCAAAAAGACTCCGCTAACTATCTATGCACCAAAGCCTTTTGGTGAGATTTTGGAGTACCACCTCCGCTACTTCGATAAGGAGTTGCCATACGAGGTGCAGTGGGTGGAGGTCGATACTACGAAGCACCAGATAATTTTTGAAAATCGCTCGTTGGAGGTGTGGAGTATTCCGCTGCGACATCGAGTTCCGACAAGCGGATTTCTCTTCCGCGAGAAGCCGTTGGCGCGAAATGTAGACAAGTTTGCAATCGAGCGTTGGGGCTTGTCAATCAAGCAGATAGTTGCAGCCAAAGAGGGCAACGACATAGAGTTGGAAGATGGTACGATTTTGCCGAACGAAAAGATAACCTTTGTGGCGCACCCACCGCAGTCGTACGCCTACTGCTCCGACACAAACCGTTCGGGCGCAGTGGCGAAATATGTTGCAGGGGTTGATATGCTCTACCACGAGGCGACCTACGGCGCAACCCACAAAAAAGAGGCAAAGGAGCGAGGTCACGCAACCTCGGAAGATGCCGCAAAAACGGCATTGGCTGCGGGAGCAAAGAGACTGCTGATAGGTCACTTCTCGTCACGCTACAAAGATAAAGAACCACTTTTGGCAGAGGCAAGAGCTATATTCCCGGAAACCTATATTGCCCGCGAAGGCGAAACTTTCAAAATATGATAACACGAGCAGAAATACTTGATATTAAATCGCTTGCGACCAAGCAAGGTCGTGAGGAGTTGGGGGCATTTATTGCCGAAGGCGAAAAGCTGGTGGGCGAAATTCGCAACTCTTCGCTTCGCATTCGTCGCATCTTGCAAACCAAACCGATTTTTGCTGATGGCGAGATTATCAGCGAGAAGGAGATGGAGCGCATCTCGCAACTCAAAACCGCAAACTCGGTGTTGGCGGTTGTTGAATTACCTCGCCACTCGCTTGCAAAGGCTCAGCCAACGAAAAATCTCGTTTTGGCACTCGACCGTGTGCAAAATCCGGGCAATCTCGGCACGATTATTCGCCTTGCCGATTGGTTTGGCATCAGCGATATTGTCTGCTCGGAGGATAGTGCAGACTGCTTCAATCCGAAGGTTGTACAGGCAACTATGGGGGCGATTTTGCGCGTACGAGTTCACTACACCAACCTTCCGCAATGGCTTGCCAGCCAGCACGATACAAAAATTTACGGCACCTTCCTCGAAGGGGAGAATATCTACTCCGCCTCGCTCGATAAGTCGGGCGTGATAGTTATGGGCAACGAGGGGCAAGGCATATCGGCAGAGGTTGCCGCAACCGTTTCGCACAAACTGCTTATTCCGCCATATCCCGCTGACCGCTGTGGCTCGGAGTCGCTGAATGTGGCAGTTGCTACGGCTGTTATTTGTTCCGAATTCCGCAGAAGATAAATCGCTATGTTACTGCAAGATAGACTAAAAAATTATCGCCTTATTCTCGCTTCGGCATCTCCGCGCCGTCGTGAGTTGTTGGCTGCGTGTGACCTCGATTTCGTATTGGCAGAAAAGTTCGAGTGCGAGGAGTGCTATCCTGCCGACCTCGCAGCCGACAAGGTTGCCGAGTACCTCTCGCAACTCAAAAGCAACGCCTATCCGCACACTTTATGCGAGGGCGACATTCTGCTGACTGCCGATACGGTGGTTATTGTCGGTGGCGAAATTCTCGGAAAACCGAAAGATAGTGCCGATGCCGAGCGAATGTTGAAGATGTTGTCGGGTGCTACGCATAAAGTTGTTACAGGCGTAACACTGCGCACCTCATCGCAGACGATCTCCTTCTCGGCAGAGAGCCTTGTTTCGTTCCGCGCACTCGAAAGCGAGGAGATAGCCTACTACATAGAAAAGTATCGCCCACTCGATAAAGCGGGCGCATACGGTATTCAGGAGTGGATCGGTTATATCGGCATCGAGGGTATCGAGGGCTCCTTCTACAATGTTATGGGCCTGCCCGTACAACGCCTCTACTCGGCACTCAAAGAGTTGATTTAGAGTCTATTCCGACTTTTGTAATTCTTCAATTTGGTGCAACAGGTCGTCTGCTGTGCGAAGTGTTCGTTTGTGAATTCGCAGACCGATGATTCCGCCGATTACTCCACCCAAAATAGCACTGCAACTGATTGTCAATAGTAGGGTTAGATCCTCCTGTGCCATCCATATATATCTCATACTCAAACCAACCAAACCATACCATCAAAATCGGAATTGACCAATAGTGCCAATTTTTGTAGATTCTTTTTCGGAAATCTTCATCTTTTTGTGGTTTGTATTTTGTTGTTATCCACTTGTTAGACGCACAACTTTATTACAAAACTACAAAAATTTAAGAAAAAATTACAGTTTGAGTTGTAAATCAAAAATTTATTCTTACCTTTGCACCGCTGAACCGCTCGAAAGAGCATCGGCAGAAGCCCAGATGGCGGAATCGGTAGACGCGCTGGTCTCAAACACCAGTAGGTTCACCCCTGTGCCGGTTCGACCCCGGCTCTGGGTACGAAAAGAGGATGCGAAAGTATCCTCTTTTTTGTTAAAATTTACTATCTTTATACCGATTTTTAATCTTTATACCGAATTAACGGCACAACAGATGGATATACAATTTTATACCGACAGTTGCAACTACCGCCTGCCACAAAAGAGATTGGTGCGCAAGTGGTTGCGCGAGGTGGCACAGCAAGAGGGCAACTACGAAATAGCCGAGATAAACTATGTATTCTGCTCGGCGGAGCGACACAGGGCGATGAATATCGAGTTTCTTGGACACGACTACTTTACGGATATTATCACCTTCGATGACAGCAACCTCAAAGAGGGCTATATTGCGGGCGATATATATATAGATGTAGAGACGGTGCGCGACAATGCTCGACTGTATGGCGCAACGGCACGGCAGGAGATGTTGCGTGTGATAGTTCACGGCGTGCTGCACCTCTGCGGACAGAAGGATAAAACCCCTCGCACCGAGAAGCAGATGCACAAGAAGGAGGACAAGTATTTGTCTTTGTTAGAGCAAATGGAGAGTTAAAACGGATAATTCACGGAAAAGAGTCGCCGAGTAGAATTTGTTTTCTGCTCGGCGAATTTGCTTAATTGGTAGTATATCCCCAATGCTTCCAATGTTCCTGATGCCACCCCTGCACCCCTAATTTTGTTTGCACCACGGCAAACCTTTTCCGTTTAATAGAGAAAAAACACAATTCCCACAAAGTGGCAAACGACTGCCAGGTTGATTAGCAAATGCCAGACGAGGTGGTGGTAGCGGAAGCCCTTTTTGGCATAAAACCATGCGCCGATGGTGTAGAAGATTCCGCCCGCACCGACAAGACTCAAAAGTGGGGTGGAGGCGTTGTTCCAAAATAAAGGGAAAAATATCACAATCATCCAGCCCATAATCAGGTATATGGTGAGGCTGACCGAGGGAATCGAACGCTTCGACAACGACTTATAGAACACCCCAAACAGCACCATAAGCCATTGAATAACAACAATAAGTACACCTTGCCAACCGCCAATTACCGATAGAGCAATTGGGGTGTACGAGCCGGCAATGGCGAGGTAGATCATAATATGGTCAAGGATATGAAATACCGCCTTATGCTTCGACTCGGGTTGCATGGCGTGGTAGAGCGTGGAGCAGAGGAACATCAAAAATATGCTTATCACAAAGACCGATACGCCTACCGCTGCAAGTATCGGATTTGTTGTGTTGTGAAGGTATGCCCACACCGAGGAGAATGGCAGAGCCAGCAGCATCAAAACGGTCATTACGCCGTGCGAAACGGCATTTGCGACCTCCTCGCCAAAGGTGGGGATATAGATCAGTTTTTTGATTCTCTCTTTCATCTTCAATCGTGAGGTTATGCTCTAAAAACGCTTCAAAATAGCGTAGATTTCGAAGGCAAAGCCTGCCACCACAAGAATTGGTGCGAGGGTAATTCTGCGCCACGAGAAGATGTCGTACGAGAACTCCTCAGGCGTAGCCACCGTACCACCCGACATCAACACAAATCCCAATACGATAACCACTGCCCCCACAAGCATAAGCACATAGTTGCGCATTGTAAGCGGCATCGCCTTGTCGTTCTTGTCCTCTATTTTATTAAACCACTTTTTCATATTTGTTTTGTTTTTAGTTTTGCTAACTCCCAACCGTGGTCACGGCGCAACGATTAATAGGGGTGATAGGGGTTATAGGGTGCGCTGTTTACTTTTCAGTTTTCAGTTAATCCTGCTTCGCAGTCTTTTCTTCCTCGCGGCTCGGCATAGTGCAAACAAGTTTGCCCTCTGCTCTCGCTCCGCATCGTCAGTTCTCAGTTTATCTCGTCTTTCGTCTAATAAAGGTATATCTTATTCGACTTCATATTTACGAAACGATTGACGACAGGCAGCGTACAAACTACCGCCACAACCACTCCGACTGCGACCATCAGGGCGGCAAATACTCCCGCCTCCTCCCACTTCGGGAAGAAGCCGATACCTGGCACAACATAGTCGAGGGCATAGAGCGCACCACCGAGCAGCAGTGCCGAGAGAACACCTGCCAGAAAGCCCTGCAAAGTACTGCGCCTTACAAATGGGCGCATAATAAACCACTTTGTTGCACCTACTGCCTTCAAGGTATTTATCAACTCGCGCTGCGAGTAGACTGCCAAGCGCACCGTGTTGTTCAGCAGTACAAACGACACCACAAGCAACGCCCCACCGAAGACAACCATTATAATCTGCAAAATATCGAGAGTAGAGTGCATATCCTCGATAAGGCTCTGCGGATAACTTACAAATCCGACACCCTCAATTTTGCGCGCACCCTCGGCAAAGGCTTCGAGTTGTGCCTTGTCAGACGATAATGCCGAGAGGGTTACATCGTAACTGTCGGGCAGCGGATTCTCGCCCAAGACACCCTCGATATCGACAGCAAACACCCGCTTAAACTCCTCGTCTGCCGCCTTCTCCTCCTTCGATACGAATTTCAGCGAGGCAACCATATCGCTCTCGGCAAGTCGTACCGCCACCGTATCGCGCTCCGCCTCCGAGAGTCCATCTTTCAACTCGACAATCATCGTTACGCTCTCACGCATACGCTTTGTCGTGGAGAAGAGGTTTGCCATGATAAAACCTATCGAGCCGAGCAGGAACAACACGAGTGTCATGCTTACGGTCGATGTGGCGTAGGAGAAGCGTACCCTACGCGATATGTTTCTTCTTTGAGCAGCCATAATATCTGTAAAAAATTGTTGTTGCGAGTGCGAAGATAATCAAAATTGAGCAAATAAGCGTTATCGTCTCCGCCAAACTCCAATTTGGAGCGCGGAAACGCCACTCTACGGTGTGCGTACCCTCTGGCAACACCATTGCTCGTAGCAGATAGTCGGCACGGAACGAGTCGCAAGGCTTGCCATCGAGGTATGCCTGCCAACCCTTGTCGTAGTATATCTCCGAAAATACCGCTACGCCCGTACCGCCCGTGAGGGTATATTCGTATAGTAGTCGGTTTGGTCGGTAGTCGGTCAGTTCGATTATGCCTGCACCCTCGATTTGTGGTCGCGGCGCACCTGCTTCGGCTACGGCGGTGGTTTTGAGGTCTGCGGTGCCGAGCGCCGCCAACTCCTCCTCGGCACTATCGACAATCTCTACCCTCTGCACAAACCAAGCCGCACCATTTGCTGTTGCGCGCTCTACGACCGAGCCTTCGCGAGTGATGATGTACTTCGTATTGAGCATATCGAGTACTGCCTCGTTGCCCTCGCTGAGGTAGTAGTCGATAAGGTCCTGATAACGCCCCATCTTCGCACCGTGATAACCTCCGACCGAGCGATGGAACATCGAAGTTGTGGCATCGTTGAATGGCGACACCGAGAGATTGAATACGCGGTATCCCAACTCCGTGTCCGCCATAATCTGCTTGTCGGCATCGGTTGGGCGAATCTCGGTATTGCGCTTTGCCACAAATGTTTCATAAGGTAGGTAGCGCAGATTTACAGGCAGAATATCCGCCACAATCAGCACCGCCAATGCCGCCAAAACCCATACACGCCACCTCTCTTTGAGGCGAAGCGCACCAAGCAGAAGTGCTGCTGCCGCCACGATAAAGAGCAACGAACGCCACGCATCAGCCGAGAGAATCGAGCCTCGCTCGGCAGCCATAGCATCGGCAGTCTGGTAGCCAAGTTCGGTGTGCAGACCACGAGCAATATAGTCATTGCCACCCTCCATGCCCTGCAACATATAACGGAACTGATAGCTCATCATCTCGCCGTCAGCCTCGCGACCGAAGTCGAACATCGAGGAGCCGGCAACCGCAAAAAGCAGACAGATGCCCGCCGTAACTCCTGCTGCCGCCGCTATGGCGCGAGTGAGGTGCTTTTTGTTGCTCCACTTTTGGTAGAGTTGCCACAATGCAATACCCGCCAAGAGAGGTACACACCACTCTATCACTACCAACGCGGTAGATACGGCTCGGAACTTATTGTACAACGGCAGATACTTGAAGCAGAACTCCGTAAATCCCATTGCGTGGTAGCCCCACGACATAAGGAGTGCCAAGAGCATCGCCCCGAGCAACCACCAGCGGTCGCGCGGAGCAGCCAAAATCAGACCAAGCAGTGCAAGAAATATCGCCACAGCACCGAGATAGGTCGGACCTGCGGTGTAGGGCTGTTCGCCCCAATATGTCGGCAGCTGTTGCGCTACGCGCTTGTCTAAGCCAATCTCGTTGAGGGTTGCTGCAACCTCGCCATCGCGCGAGAATGTTGCGCCCGAGTCGCCACCCATAAAGTCGGGAATCAGCATATTCCAACTCTCCGCCACGCCATAACTCCACGCCGTAGCGTAGTCGATATCCAATCCTTTGCGCTCCCCCTCGGCTACGAGTGCGCTCCCTCCGCGCGTGGTATCGGAGGTGTGCTGCATGGTGTAGTAGAGTGGTGCAAAGTTGGCTCCGAGCGCCAAAATCGCTGCTCCAACCAATACGGCGGTGCGCTTTGCGAAATCTTTGTATCGCTTCTCCTTAACGGCATAGACAACCTCCGAAACGAAGAGCAGTGCCGCCGCCAAAACAAAGTAGTAGGTTATCTGTGGGTGGTTTGCACCCGCTTCGAGTGCAGCAAAGAGGGCTGTCAGAGCACCTCCAACCCACATATTGCGGCGCAGGGTGTGATGAATCGCTCCAAGCATCGCAGGGGCATAGACCAAAGCCCACATCTTCGTTATGTGTCCCGCTCCGATAATTAGGAAGAAGTAGGTCGAAAGACCATACGCCAAGCCGACAATCAACCCTACCCAAGCCGACATTCCCATCAGCAGTGCCGCCACAAATGCCGACAACATCGCAAAGAATACCATCGATGCAGGGGCAGCAAAGAGCGACTGCAACCAATCGACCGTGCGCTTGATAATCTGGGCAGGATACTTAATGTTGATTTGGTAGGCAGGCATACCCGAGAACATTGCACCTGTCCACTGCGGGTCCTCGTCAAATTCGGCACGGCACTCGCGAATATCACGACTCATTCCGTCAAATTGGCGAATATCGTGTTGAGGCAACACTCGTCCCTCCAACTGTGGTGCAAAACCCACAATTGCCACCACTCCGAATACCACGATTGCCACTATCGAGGGCAACGCTCGGCGCAAAATATCCTTGACTTTTTCCATCATAACTTCATAAATAACGCTCAAAGTTAGAAAAAAATTTGCGTTTTGGGGCAATTATCCCGAAAATTAACTATCTTTGTTCGGATATTGGACCATTTATGACAATTACACTTGACAAAATACGCCGTCCGATAGTCGATGATATCGTGCGATTCGAGGAGTTTGTTCGCAAGAATTTCAGCGAAACAAAAGGCACGCTTATCGGCGATATGCTCGAATATGTCCTCTCCTCGCGCGGTAAGGGCTTGCGCCCCGTTGTGGTGATGCTTGCCGCAGGTGCAACCTCGGCTACGGGCAACTTCGGAATGCGCACAATGTTGGCGTCAATGTTGGTCGAGATGATTCATGTAGCATCGCTTATCCACGATGATGTTATCGATGAGTCTAACCTGCGCCGCGGTCGTGCCTCGGTGAATGCCCGCTGGCAGTCGCGCAATGCGGTGATTATCGGCGACTATATCCTCGCCCGCAATATGAATATCGGTCTGCAAAGTGGTCAGTACGACCTACTTACGCATATCATTGGTGCAATGTCGTCACTCTGCGAGGGCGAACTTATACAGAGCGACCACGCCTCGAAGTTGGATACTTCGCGCGAAAACTACCTCGATATAATCTACAAGAAGACCGCCTCGTTGTTCGAGGTATGTGGCTCGGTGGGTGCTATGTCGGTAGGTGCTTCACGCGAGAAGCAGGAGGCTATGCGCACCTTTGGCAAGATGCTTGGTATGGCATTTCAGATAGTGGATGATATTCTCGACTTTGTACCGAACAACAATACGGGCAAACCTGCTGCCAACGACCTACGCGAGCGCAAGATAACCTTGCCTTTGATAGAGGTTTTGGATCGTGTGTCGGAGGAGGAGCGCGCAGAGATTATGCGCCACCTGCCACTCTGTGCCGAGAGCGAGGAGAGCGTTGCCTATATTCAGGGTAAGGTCGAGGAGTACAAAGGCGTGGAACTTGCACGGGAAACGGTGCAGGCATACCTGCAACGCGCAATGTCGGCATTATCGGTCTGCGAGGAGTCGGAGTATCGCAACTCGCTGCTTGCCCTATGCGAATATGTGGTCGAACGCGACAGATAAACTGAGAACTGACGCTGCGGAGCGAGAGCAGAGGGTGCTTGCACACTATGCCGAGCCGCGAGGAAGAAAAGACTGCGGAGCAGGATTAACTGAAAACTGAAAAGTAAACAGCGCACCCTATAACCCCCATAACCCTATCTCCCCTATTAATCGTTGCGCCTTGACCACGGTCGGAGTTCGCAAAACAAAAAAAGAAACTTTTTTTAACTAACTAATAATTAAAACTATGTCACAAAAACAAAATTCGAATGTGCCGGCGATTATCGTGTGCATCTTGCTCTTTGGTATGATTTCGTTCGTCACAAACCTTGCATCGCCAATGGGCGATATTCTTAAAAATCAGTTCCAAGTAGCGAACTGGATGGGTACCCTCGGTGTGTTGTGCAACTTTATTGCATACGCCATTATGGGTATTCCTGCCGGCGCCCTCTTGCAGAAGAGGGGCTACAAGTTCACAGCTCTCTTGGCTGTGGTTGTAGGTTTCACAGGTGTTGGTATTCAGACTATCGCAGGACTCTTGGAGGGCAACCTTGCATTCGGAGTATATCTCCTCGGTGCATTTGTCGCAGGCTTCTCGATGTGTATGCTCAACATCGTGGTAAACCCAATGCTTAACAAACTCGGAGGCGGTGGTAACCGTGGTAACCAACTCGTGCAGGTGGGTGGCTCGTTCAACTCGTTGATGGGTACAGCCGTTATCTTCCTCACAGGTCTGTTTGTGCCAAGCATCGCAAAGGCTCACATCAGCCAGGTATTCCCATTGATGTACATCGCCCTCGCTATCTTCGCGTTGGCATTCGTGGTTATTCTCCTTACCAAGATTCCTGAGAATCCTGCTGTTGAGGCAAAGGTAGAGGAGAAGTCGCAGTATGGCCCAATGTCATTCCGCCACTTTGTTCTCGGTGCGGTTGCTATCTTCATCTATGTAGGTGTTGAGGTAGGTATTCCGAATGTATTGCAGAAGAGGTTGCAGAATGGCGGCTTGAATGTTGAGTCGGGTGCCGAGGCTATCGCAGGAACAGTTACCGCAACCTATTGGTTGCTTATGCTTGTAGGTCGTCTTCTTGGTGCTGCTCTCGGAGCAAAGGTATCGGCAAAGACAATGCTTACAACCGTTTCGGCAGTAGGCTTGTGCCTCGTTTTGGGAGCAATGTTCCTCTCGCCTACAACCGTTGTAGATCTTCCTGTATTTAAGGGTACAGCAGGCTTTGGTTTGGCAGAGGTACCTGTAAATGCAGCGTTGCTCGTACTCTGCGGACTCTGCACCTCTGTAATGTGGGGCGGTATCTTCAACCTCGCAGTTGAGGGACTTGGTAAGTACACCGAGAAGGCTTCGGGTATCTTTATGGCACTCGTTTGCGGTGGTGGTATCCTTCCATTCGTTCAGAATGCCGTTGTCGATTGGACAGGCAACTACCTCGTAAGTTACTGGGTAATCGTTGCAGGTCTTGCCTTCCTTCTCTACTATGCATTGGTGGGCTCGAAGAATGTTAATAAGGGCATTCCAACCAAGTAAAAAATCATTCTGATTGGCTCTTTTTGAGCCGCTCATCGATAGCGGAGTTCCTCACATACGACAAGTATGCTGTGGACTCCGCTTCTCGTTTGTCTCAAAAATAGCTCAATTACCTCTGATTTTTTGTTTGCCTTGCAACTATCTGCTTAAAATCAAAATTTTTTCGTGCTGTGAAGATGCCGTTGCAATCTCACGACTTCTGACAAGAAATTATAGAGGAAAACTGAGAACTGACGATGCGGAGCGAGAGCAGAGGGCAAACTTGTTTGCACTATGCCGAGCCGCGAGGAAGAAAAGACTGCGAAGCAGGATTAACTGAGAACTGACGCTGCGGAGCGAGGGCAGAGGGTGCTTGCACACTATGCCGAGCCGCGAGGAAGAAAAGACTGCGGAGCAGGATTAACTGAGAACTGAAAAATAATTCTTAATTCTTAATTTGCTTTCGCGCACCCTATAACCCCTATTAAGGGCTGAAAGCCCGCCCCTATAACCCCCATAACCCCTATCTCCCCTATTAATCGTTGCGCCGTGACCACGCTCGGAGTTCAGACAACCCTAACCCCAAAAAACAAAAACCTTCGGGCAGTACGCGAAAGTACTATCCCGAAGGTCTCTCTTTTTCAAATTCGGACCTATCGCGAGGTCACCTCGTTCGAGTCATCGGCAATAACGCCCTTTGAGTCCAACGCCCAAGAGCCTTTTACGCGCATCACCTGCTCGATAATATCGCGTACAGCCCCCGCTCCGCCATTGTACTCGGAGATGTAGATCGCCGTCTGCAACACCTCGCTGCACGCATCGGCAGGAGCCACTGGAATACCCACATAGCGCAACACCTCCAAGTCGGGAATATCATCGCCCATATAGACAATATGTTCGCGCTTCACGCCTGTCTTGGCAATAAAGTCATCGATGGCGGCAATTTTATCCATGCAGCCGATATACTGATGCTTGATGCCGAGTCGGTTGAGGCGACTCTCCAAGGTCTTGCCAAAACCGCCCGAGATAACGCCGATATTGAAATTGTGCTTCACGGCATACGCCAAGGCATAGCCATCTTTGGCGTTGTACTTACGGATAAAATCGCCATCTGCCAAGGGGATAATACCGCCATCGGTCATCACTCCATCGACATCGAACACAATAGCCTCAACCTCGGCTAACAACTCTTTGAAATTTTTGTTCTCTCGCATATATCTTCACTTATTTTGTCATAAATCTCTCTCTTGCGTGGTTGCTCCGCCAACATCTTGCGGTGTCGGTCGAGGGTTTGAGTATCGCCTCGGCGTGCAGGACCTGTCTGTGTTGCGGCAGGGTTTAAGACCTCTACCGCCTTCTTTGCCGTCTCCTCGATTACGGGGGCGACAATATCGAATGGCAGCCCTGCACTCGCCAACACCTCGGCGGCATTGGCATACATTGCATTTGCGAAGTTGCAGGCAAAGACCCCCGAGAGATGTATCACCGCACGGCGCGCCGTATCGGCTGGCAGAACATTCGGCGTCAGGGCGTGTGCCACCTTCTCGACCACCTGCAAGGCATGGTCGGTTGCCCCCTCCACAAAGATATAACCCTTCGTGAAATCGACCTTACGACCCACCGAGAAGGTCTGGAATGGATAGAACACCGCACGATGCTTGTGGGGCACAAGGACCTCTATCGGGCAACACCCTGCCGTATGTGCCACAACGGCATCTTCGGGCAGTTGCAACGACTTGGCAACACCTTCGACCGCATTGTCGCTGACCGAAATAAGGTATAAATCGGCATCGGCAAGCGCACTATTGCTCCACTCGGTGTGCGCCAACTCCGCCACCCTGCGACCGCGCTCCTCATTGCGGGCAAAGACCTGCACAAGGGCTAAACCCTCCGCTTCGGCAACCGCCTGTGCCAACGACTCTGCAACATTTCCACTACCAATTACTACAACATTCATATTTTTTGCTTTTTTTGTTTTCCGAACTCCCACTGTGGTCGCGGCGCAACGATTAATAGGGGAGATAGGGGTTATGGGGGTTATAGGGTGCGCGGTTTCCTTTTCAGTTTTCAGTTTTTCGTTCTCCGCTCTCTGCCCTCGCTCCGCAGCGTCAGTTCTCAGTTAATCCTGCTTCGCAGTCTTTTCTTCCTCGCGGCTCGGCATAGTGCAAACAAGTTTGCCCTCTGCTCTCGCTCCGCATCGTCAGTTCTCCGCTCTCCGTTCCTTTCGTCTAAAATTTTATCGCAATAAAATTCTCCCCTATTCGGGTGAAGCACCACTTTTCGGCTCCGCCCTCCGAACATCTGTATCGCTTGCAAATCTCGGCGTTCGACATCGGGAAGTCACGGCGATAAATCTCCGCCTTCGTACCCTTTATCACTCGCTTAAACGCACTATCGATATTGTATATTGCATCAATATCGAAGGTGCGCCCCAATGCCCCTTCGGGCTTTTCGACCGAGAGTGCCACACCATTATTCGACCACACATCGCACCTCTCGGCAAACGCCACCGCAACCATACGCGCATGTTGCAACGCCACATCGGGCAGGGTTATGAAGCGATAATGGGCGAAATTTTTGGGTATGCAACTCCATTGCACACTATCTCTTTTCTCTCTATTGCACGAAAACTCGCCTACGCCAACCGCAACGGCAGTAAGTCGCTGCTCGGTTGCGCCATCGATATAGATATTGACCTCCTTTGCCTCGCCACACAGCGATACGCACTCCACCGAGCAGTTGCCAAAGAGTCGGAACGCCTCATCGACATCGAACAGCGGAGAACACTTAATACAGACTTTGTCGGCAAGTTGTTTCAGCCGAGGCATAAGTGCCACAATATCAGGCGAACAATCCTCCAAACGCACCAACTTCTCCCCCTTTCCACCGCGCCGGTCGGGGTCCGAGAAGCACCAATCGAAATGGTCGGTGCAGTTGGCGATATACTCCTCTGCCGAGGAGCATACGACCTCGATATTATCGGCTCCGAGTCGGCGGAAATTCTCGCGTGCCACGGCTGCTACGCCCTCGTTGCGCTCGATGGTGACAACCCTCCGAAAACGCTTCGAGAGAGCCAAAGCATCAACTCCCAAACCGCAAGTCAGGTCCAAAACGCTCTCGCCCTCCAACCACTTGCGCTCGGCGCACTCCTCGCTCGAAGATTGCTCGTAAGCGAGGGTTGGGATAATCGCCCGTGCCGAGAAGTATGAGGGGAGTTTTGTATGCGCCTTTTGCAGATTCTTGACCTGAGTAGCCACAATCGAGGCATACGGCACGCGCTTGTCGAGGGCAATATCGGTCGGTTTGCGACCTATATTCTCCTCTATCGCTCGGCGTACCTCCTCGCTGCACAGTATCTCCAACTCCTCTGCCGTAAACATATCCGCAAAGTTAATGATTATTCTTTAATCTGGAACTCACTCTCTCGTTTTGGCAACAGCCACAACAGAAGCGTTACCACCGCAAATAGTCCATATATTGCCCACATCGCCCACTCGGGCATTGCAAATTCGAAGTGTCCGTAGGGAGTGTTTGCTGCCCACTCGACAACTATGTTCTGCCACTTGGCGGCATATTCGGCTATCACTGCCATAAACGGCAGTGCAATCGCCACCACACCTGCCAAAACCACGATATTGGCAAGCAGAATAACCGCAGGATTTATCAATATACCCACCAACGAAACTATCGAGAATGTTTCGGATACAAGTGGCATTGTCGCCAAGGTCGAGGCGATGCCTACAAGCATCACTCCGATAAGATAGTTTACCACCTTAAACCGCGTTGCGCAGAGCCTGTACAGCGGCATTGCCCAAACCACGATACCCGCAACGGCAATGAACGATAGTTGGAACGAGATATCAAACAAGAGGTGTGAGTTGAACGCCAACATCACAAATGCCGTTCCTGCCAAGATATTTACGCTTGCATACTCCCGCAACGAGGAGAGCGAGAATTGCAACAACGAGAACATTATCGCTGCTCGGACTGCACTCGGCGACACTCCGCACAACCATACATAGAGCCAAATCATCGCTATTGCCACCACCGAACGCCAAACATTTCCGTAGCGCAACAACACCATCGGCAGTAGCAGAAAGTTTATCAGCATAAAGGCTATGCCTATGTGCAAGCCCGACACAGCGAGAAGGTGCGAAGCCCCGCTTGCCGAGTAGTTTTGGCGCAGTTCGTATGAAATTTCGCCCCTTTCGCCCGTTGTCATTGCCAAGACCACGGCGCGCGCATCGCTCTCCGCCATAGCCCCTTGCAGTCGTGCTACGGCTCGGTCGTGCAGTGTTTTATGCTCGGCAGGGAGGTAGTCGTAGTGGGTGTTGTGGCTTATCGAAATCGAGCCGATAAATCCACGATGCTGCATCAGTCGTGCATACTTCTTGTGGTCGGCTTTGAAGGGGCGCACGGTGGTTGTAAGGTGTAGTCTGTCGCCCGCCTTGAACTTTGTCAGCGAGTCGCCCCAAAGCACCACCCTGCACCTCGAAAGCGAGTTGTCGGCACTCGCATCGATATACGCCTCGGCAGAGGTATAACCCTTGCGTGCGACCGATGAGGATTCGACTTTGAGAAGCATCTCAACAGGCTTGTCGTAGGTCGGCTCGTCACGGTAGGAGAGCGAGTGCAACAACGCTCCGACCGCGAAAATCATCACACAAATTGCCAAGTTCTGCCACCACTTCGTAAGGGCAATAACGCCAACGAGCGATACCAGGCAGGCAAGCAATAAGAGCCATAGCGGCATGGCGACCATATCGGCAAAAAAGATACCCATGGCAAATGGTGCAACGACCACCGCCATAGGTATCTTTGATATGCGATTTTGAAGATTCTCCCTCATAGTTATCACAAAGATAACTATTTTGGATTAAAATCTGCAATAAATAGTTCCCAACCACGCCAAATATCCGCCATATTTGCCGTTACACCATTCTCGACCTCCGACATTGCAGCCGCAACGGCAGTCATTACGGCAGCATCGGTGGTCGAAATCTCCTCATCGGGTGCGAGGTGGGTTGCGTGTGCCACACGGCGGATATAGTTCTCGGTGTGGTTTTCGATTGGCGGAGCGTAGCGATTGATAATCTCGCACAGGGTGCTGCAACCATGCTTTACGGCGTAGGTATGCAGCAACACAAACATCGCACGATAGCCCCACTCGATACTCTCGAACTGGCGGAATGCCCTATCGCTACTCTTCGCCCTCTCGCCCTTGTAGCGGAACGAGCCGAGGCGAATGTTGCCCGGGTTGTTGTTGCGCAGCCCTCTACTTACTCTCTTTGTCATAGTCCCCAAATTCGTTTTCGACCTTTCGTTTTACATAGTTGCGCAACCACTCGAAGAGTTTTGCATCGCTCAACACCGAGGCGTTTTCGAGAAAAGACCACATCTCCACACCGCAAATCGCCCCTGCGATGATGCGGGTGAGGTTTAGCGTCATAAAGTCGAGAATGCAGTACTCAATCAACCAACTCATCGCTATCGTGAGCATCACAAATCCCGCCTTGCGAATGGTGCGCCACGCCTCGTGCGAGGAGAAGTACCACTCCTCGCCCCTCTGCTTCGCCTCGCAACGGGAGGCTATAACTCCCGTGACGAAGTCGATGAAGATAAACGACAGGGCGCACAAAACCACAGGCTTTATCGGCGCAAAGAGTGCCGCCAAACCAAGTATCGCTCCATTAGCGCATCTGTACATAGCCTCCATCGATACGACAATTTTGCAAGGCATCGCAGTTCGGATTATAACTCGGAAAAGCCGATGCCTCTCGTTTCAAATAGTTGGATAGTCGCCTCAACAGCGACTGGCGGCGTAGGCGCAACGACTTTTGCAGAGCCTGAGTGGCACTCTTTGTCGAGGTGTCGGAGCGCGCCGAAGTGGGTATGTGCAATCCCGTCTGTCCCGTGCGGACATTCAGTGCGGGCTGAATCATTGTTCGCACCGCCATAGCGAGCGCAGGTGCAACATACTCCTCGACAAGCGCAGCGTGAGAGCCATCAAGCATCTCCTCGTAGAACTCTGCTCCCACCACCGGAATAATATATCGCTCAGCCGCTGAGGCGATATCGGAGTCGCGAATAACCTCCGCAGAGAGGTACTCGCCATCACCAAAAGCCAACGAAATAATCTGTTCATTTGTAATAAGGTTTTTCATAGTGTTTTTCTAATCGATAGATTTAAGGTTGTACTTGGTAATCTCGGAGAGGAACAACTGCTGTCGCTCATCGTTCTCGTCATAATCCAAGCCATCGGCCTTGCGCGCCTCCCACACCTTCATATAGATAGGCTTCGAGCGTGTTGGCGGACGGTTGATGATTTCGAGCGAGGAGCAGTCGATGTGCAGAATATCGCCAATGGCGCGGGTGATCGGCTCCAACAACTCGCTCTGCTCACCGAGAATTACAGTGTTGAGGGCAACTTCGTACTCGTGCAATATGCGCTCGGCACTAAACCCAGACGAGTAGTCCAATCCGCTCAACGAGCGAAACCATGAGTGTGCCACCACGATATCGCTTGTCGCTTGGTCGTGCAGGTCCTTCCAGTCGCCATCGTTCTGCGACTCGATAGGGATAAATCGCGAGTTGTCGTCAGAACTCTCATCGCGAATGATGAACATCACCTGTCCGGGCTTGCCGGCAAATCGCTGCTCCGCCATACGCGCCAACTGTGCCGCCTCCGCCTCGCTATCTACCGCATTGTCAATCATCATCACGCCCGAGAGTTGGAACGAGTTGTCGAGTCGGGTAATGTTCCAGCGGTCGGTCTTGTAGGCTATCGCCGAGACATTCATACCCGCAATATACTGCGGTACGCCGTAGTGCTCGAACATCGGCTCGTAATCCTTGTAGTGAATTATGGCACGCAGGGTGTTGTCCTCGTAACGCTCGAAAGCAGGATAGAGCGGAAGCGAACGCGCCTCCTCGGCACGGAAGTGTCGCCAGTCGTGGTGGAGCAGAATGTGCTTCGAGTCCTTCGCCACGCGGCAACGGCTGGCATCTTGGTGGTGCAGCGAGAGGAAAGAACGCGCCTCGTCTGTCACAATCTCCAAAAAGGCGTTGCCGAAGAGCGACTTGTCGAATGCCAACTTGTTCAACACCTGTCGCAGCGACTCACCCTCGCCGTTTGCCCTCGCTACGATGTTGGCAAGCAGTGGCACCGCCGTATCGTAGTTGAAACCCTTGCCCGAGATGTAGTCTGCCTTGTCGTTTATGATGCGGCGATGTGCCGTGGAGCGGCGTGACAGCAGAGCCAGAGCCTCGGGCAGGTTGTTGTCTGCGCCCCATCGCCAAAAATCTTTGCTCTCAACCCTCTGTGCCGAGACAGCATATAGCGTATCGGCACTGTTGCGAGGCGAGCATATCAGGCTTTTTGTTTTTCTCTTTTCCATTCGATTTTCGTTTTGTTAAGCATTATAAGCATTAAACTATCTCCTGCGAAAATTCGGTATCTTGCGACACGAGTAGCAGGGTGACGGTCGGAGTGTCGTGTGGCGAGGTGCCTGAGTGCGAGGTTAGCGTTTCGAGCAGTAGAGGCTGTTCGTTCGAGAGCGCGAGGGAGTGTCCCACCAGCAGGTTGCGCCCATCGCTCAATCGCACTACGGCAACAAAGCCGTTGTAGGTTCCCTCCTCGGTGAAGTTCTCCGTGAGCCACGCCGCCGCAGCATCTTTGTGGGCAACAAGGGTGAGCCTGTGCGTTACCTTCACCACGCCATGCCTGCTCTCCATAACCTCCTCGTAGGTCGAGCGGTCCTCCGCCAACTCAACCTCGACCGGGTTACCGACCAACGAGACCTCCGAGCCCTCGCTCGAAAAGAGCAGACTCTCTACCGCATCGGCAGGGTAGAGAGCACAACTCTCCACCCCTCCAATGGGTTTATGCCTCATCGGTTGCATAGTCGGTGAGTGTTACAGCCTCATCGTAGATAGCACCCGCGAGCAGGTCGTTGTCCAATACGGCAGTTCCTGCGAGGAATACTACGCGCTGGCGATTCTCCATCTCATCGGGGTTGTACCACATCTTAATCTCCTTCTCGGGCGAATCTGCGGTGTTGAGTGCCAAGACAAGGTTGCGGCGGTCGGTGAGAATGCAGAATGACTGTGCGCGAATCAGAGTGTATTTCTGTGCCGGAATCTCAACAATCGGAATACCGTGGTAACTCAATGCTGGACGACCATTTACGGTGTCGGCGTAGGCGTTCGAGGAGCCATTCTTGTCGAGATAGAACTGGTAGGCATCGTAGATGTCCGAACTTACGAAGTATACGAGGTTGCCCTCCGATGCGAGTGCGCGAAGTTCGTCTTTTGCCTCGACCCACGCCTTGCGCAAGATGCTCTCGACCGAAACACTCTGAGTAACATCGTAGATGTCGAGAGCCACCGCTCCGCCATGGTCCTCCTTGATGTTGATAATCTGTCGCATCAAACCGTCCATCGAGGTGTACTCCGAGATCTCCTCGTTGGTGTCGCCAAACCAAGTGCAGGCGTAGATGTTCTCGGCGAGTGCGCGGCGGAAGAGTTCGGTCTCTGCCTTTTCGAGGTCGGTGCCGGTCAAGTCGCCGAGATTAACCTCTGCCGAGTTGGTCACCAACTCGTAGATTGTCGAGAAGTAATCCTCTGCCGAGTATGCCGACTCCGCCTTCAACTTTGTCATCTCGATGCTCTTGTGTGTTCTGATCGCTGCTGCGCCACCATGCCAGCCCGAGGTGAAGCCTTTGAGAAGGTTGTTGTTGTGCTTGAACAATGGAACTTTTGTAGGCAATGGCATGTTGTAGAGAATGCGGATACCAAGTTCCTCAGCTGCCTTGCCGCAGAATGTCGGACGGAAAAAGAGTTCCTCAACGGCAGCCACATCATAAGTCTTTGAATTTTCGATAATCATAATTTTTTTGTGTTTTTTTAGTTGTTTAGTTTTTTGAAGTTTGTTGTTGTTTTTTTTGGGGG
>JAZRJD010000058.1:0-38533 GCA_045645625.1 Alistipes sp. | reverse complement strand
CAACAACGACATCACCAAGTTGGAGAACGCTGTAACTACCATTACCGACAAACCCATAACAATAGCAGGTTTGAGTTGCACGGTAACAGCCAAAGCCGAACAGATTCCGAGAATCTGAACGATGACAGGGTTATTTCCGCTGAGCGGAGCCGTCAAATTTTTCAAACTCTTACTTGCCATTGTTCTCTGTGTTTAATTCGTTAGACACCTGCTCAGTAGTCGCCTTTGCAGCCACGAAATATGGTACATACGACACCAAGCAATCCTTAATCATAGCCGACACACCATCCGAAGTCTTTGTACCACCGGTGATGGCATCAACCTCGTGAGGATTGTTCTCGTCAGCACCACCCTTCTTCAAGGTGATACCTACCAACTCCTCACCCTCGAATACGGTCTTGCCAACATACATAGCCTGGTGCTTTGCAGTGGTAATCTCCGCACCCAAGCCCGGAGTCTCGCCCGAGTGGTCGAGTACGATACCCTTAACGGTATTCATATCGGGAGCCAATGCGATATAACCCCAGATTGGTCCCCAAAGACCTGCACCATACAAAGGCACTACAACACTGCCATCGGTAGCCTTGAAGATTGGGAACGAACCCGCCTCACGCGAGCCCTTAACATCCTGCAAAGCCTCGAAAACCTTTGCCACATCGTTGTTTACGACTGCACCCTGTGCATCGAGCAAAGCTGCCTCTGCTACAACCTCATCGTACGAAGTGGTCGCTGCATCGTAGCCGAGAGCCTTCACAATCTGAGCCTTCTTCTCGTTGAGAATATTCTCATCCTGACGAGGCTTCAAGCCGAGGGCTGCCAACGACAGCAATACAGCCACGATAACTACCATCACTACCGAGTAGGTGATGATATATACATTACTGTTTGTATTAAATTTCATAGCCTATCCTCCTTATTTAGCGATTTTAACACGATTCTTACGGCGGCGGATATTAGCCTCAACTACGAAGTAGTCAACCAGCGGAGCCAACGCATTCATAAAGAGAATCGAAAGCATCATACCCTCTGGGTATGCAGGGTTAATCTCACGAATCAAGATTGCGAGAGCACCTGTCATAAAGCCTACGATATACTTACCTGTCGAGGTCTGTGCTGAGGTTACAGGGTCGGTAGCCATAAATACTGCACCGAAGGCGAAACCGCCAACCAAGAGGTGCATGTAAGGCTCAACACCATGTGCGCCCATCGAGCCAACGCCGCAGAGGTTGAAGAGGTATGCCATAGCCAAACCGCCGACAAATACCGAAACCATGGTCTTCCACGATGCTACGCCTGTATAGAGCAAAATGGCAGCACCGATAAGGATAGCCAAAGTCGAGGTCTCGCCGAACGAGCCAGGAATAAAGCCGAGGAATGCATCGAGCGTGCTCCACTGCATTGCTCCGGTTGTCTGCAACTGCTCCAAAGCGGTTGCACCAGTCTGTGCATCGGCTGCGCCAAACATCTTCCAAGTAGAGTACCAAACGGTCTCACCCGACATCTGTGGAGTGTAGGCGAAGAATACGAATGCACGAGCCAAAACGGCTGGGTTAAATACATTCATGCCAGTACCACCGAAAATCTCCTTACCGAAGATTACGGCAAATGCGGTACCGAGAGCCACCATCCACAGCGGAGTGCTTACTGGCATAACCATAGGGATAAGGAGTCCCGAAACGAGGAATCCCTCATTAACCTCGTGACCACGCCACTGCGCTACGATAAACTCGATGCCCAAACCGGTGATATACGATACGGCAATCATCGGAAGGATACGCACCAAACCATAGAGGAACGCTGTCCACGACTCCAAGCCTACCTGCACACCTGTGTTGTAGCAGCCGAACAAGAGAGCCGGAACGAGAGCGATAACCACGGTAATCATGGTACGCTTCATATCATTGCAATCGCGGATATGTGCACCATGCTGTGTTGTGGTGTTAGGAACGAACAAGAAGGTCTCGAATGCATCGAAAGTCGAGTGCAAGAAACCAAGTTTGCCACCCTTCGAGAAGGTTGGCTTTACTCTATCTACCAAATTACGAAGTGCCTTCATTACTCCTCCTCCTTCATCATTAAGTTAATACCATTGCGAAGAATCTGCTGCATCTCGATCTTCGAAGGGCAGACAAACTCGCAGAGTGCCAAATCCTCCTCGATAACCTCGTAGATACCGAGATTCTCCATCTTGTCCAAGTCGTTTGCAATACAAGCCTTCACGAGGTGTACCGGATAGATATCCATAGGCAAATACTTGTCGTAGAGGTCGTTCATAACGAAAGCACGCTCTCCACCATTGAGGTTGGTGTCGAGGTTGTACTTACGCCATGGCATCAACCACGAGAGGTAAGCACGCGATACCGAGAACTTCTTGAAGCGCGGCATAATCCAGCCGAGCAACTCGTAGTTGTCGCCCTCAGGAATTACGGTGAGCATATTGGCGTTTACACCGAGGAAACCCTCCATGCCAACATTGCGACCAGTGAGAACATTGCCCGAGATAACACGGCAGTGCTCGTTCGACAACTTGCCATCGAGCAACGATGCTACCGAAGCACCCGCCAATACGCGGTAGTACTTTGGCTCTGCTACGCACGAGCCTGCAACTGCAATTACGCGCGACATATCGACCTTGCCCGTGAGGAACAAACGACCGAGAATTACAACATCCTGGATATTCAAAGTCCAGACCTTCTCGCCCTTGTTGATTGGGTCGATATGGTGAATCTGAACACCCACATTACCAGCTGGGTGCTTACCCTTGAATGCGTGGAGCTCTACACCCTCAACCTGTGGCTTCTGACCACAAGCGTTGTACGAGAGGTGTACCTTGCCATCTGTCAAACGGCGCAATACATCAAAGCCCTTCTGCAATGGCTGCTGCTGATCAGCAAGCGCAAAGTCGTAGTCGGTAGCGAGTGGAGCGCTATCAAACGCCGACACAAAGATAGCCTTTGGCTTATCGCTTGGCGAAGCGACAACTCCGTAAGGACGCTGAACAAACATCGTCCACAAACCCGATTCGAGCAAGAGTTCGATAATCTGCTCACGCGATGCCTTTCTAAGGTCGAGCGAGGAGAAGTGCTTGTAAGCAATCTCCTTGTCGGCAGCGACAACAACAGAGAGAATCTTACGCTTCTCACCGCGATTGACAGCAGTAACGGTACCGCTGACAGGCGATGTGAAGAGAATCTCCGGACGCTTCTTGTCGAAGAAGAGCGGAGAGCCTGCCTCTACTGTGTCACCAACCTTAACAAGCATCTTTGGGGTAATGCCCTCGAAATCGAGTGGCGATACGGCATACTCCGCAGCGTGCTGTGCATCTACTACGACCTTTGCCGCCTCTCCCTGCAAGCGAATATCCAAACCTTTGCAAAGTTTAATGATTTTCGACATGTTTTTTGTTTTTGTTAGTGAATAAAATTATTTGTTTTTGTGTTTTTGAAAAAATCGGTAATTCCCTTTGGGAATATAAGTCCCTAAAAATCGGGGGCGAAGATACTAATTTTTTGTGAGATTATACCCCTTTTCTGTTATTTTTTTCACAATTATTGTAATTTTGGTTATCTTTACGCTTGAAATGGTGGTAGATATTCACACACATAACGCGCAGAGAAATGCGCAAACGATTGATACTGTGGGTGTTCACCCGTGGTATGCCGATGGTGGCGATATCTCCGCCATCGAGAGGTCGGCTGCGGCGGTTGATGCCATTGGAGAGATAGGATTGGACTTTGCGTGCGATGTTCTGCGCGATGTGCAAATCGAGATTTTTCGTGCGCAATTAGCCATTGCCGAACGGCTCGAAAAGCCTGTCGTTCTGCACTGCGTTCGCGCCTTCGAGGAGGTGATGCGCGTGCTGCGCGACTACCATCTGTCGGCGGTTATTTTTCATGGATTTATCGGCTCGACCGCACAAGCGCAACGCGCTGTGGTACAGGGATATTACCTCTCGTTCGGAGAGCGCACTTTTCGTTCTCCCAAGACTATCGAAGCGATGCGCCAAATGCCCCTCTCGCGCCTCTTTGTCGAGAGCGATGAGAGCACCTCTCCGATAGAGGAGATTTACGCCCGAATTGCCGAGTTGCGGGGCATCAACACAGAGGCTCTTGTCGAGGTGACAAGAGCCAACTATGAGCGCATCTTTGTAAGTCGCTAAATCTGCGATACTTATGTATTAATATAAGGGACTATTTATACTCCGAAATTGTCTGGCGCAGGGCATCGACAATCGACCTCTTTACATACGAACGGCGTGTTACGAGGGCAATTTTGCGCGATGAAGCACCCTTGAAGAGTGTCTTGACCTGTCGCTTGCGCTCCTCTGGCACAAAGTCGAGTGCCATCTTCGGAATGATGGTCATCAACGAGGTGTTATCGACAATTCGCATCAGCGTATCGAGTGAGCCCGACTCGAAGGTGTAGCGCGAAGGCAACGAGTTTCGAGCCTGACAGAGTTCAATCACTTGGTCGCGCATACAGTTGCCTGCCGAAAGCAATACCAACTCCGAAATTTTAATATCCTCGAAGCGCACATTCGACTTGTTATACAGCGAGTTACGCGGCGATACATAGGCGTAGAACTTATCATCGAAGAGTTCGTATTCGATGAAGCCATCGCCGCAGGTGCCACCCGCCACAAGTGCCACATCGATATGGTCGCGATTGAGTGCCTCGATAACATCGGCAGTCTTCATTTCGCGCACCTCTACCTCGACCTTCGGGTATCGCTGCACAAACTCCGGCACAAACTTGTGCAGAAGGTAGGGTGCAATGGTCGGAATAACACCCAAACGAATTTTGCCCGAAATCTCGCCTTTTATCTGCTGAACAACCTCCTTTATCGTGTGAAATTCGCGCAGAGTGTTGCGCACCTGCTCCAAAATAACCTCGCCAGCCTCGGTCGGCACAACGGGCTTTTTAGAGCGGTCGAGCAACATTACGCCTAACTCCTCCTCCAATGCCTTAATCTGCATTGATAGAGAGGGTTGCGTTACGAAACAGTGCTCCGAAGCAATCGAAAAACTACCAAAGTTGGCAACTGCCAAAAGATACTCTAACTGAATAATTGTCATAGTGATAACCTTATTGCATACCGCAAAGATATAAAAATAATTTATAAAAACAAAAAGACGAGGGGAGGGTTAGCGGCGATAGCGGCATTAGGGGTAGAAAAATAATTCTCAATTCTTAATTCTTAATTCTCAGTTTGAAATACATTTGGCTCTTGTTCTCTCTGCTTTCCGTTATAGAAAATCGCCCGTTCGTTGAAAAAAATTTTTTGTAAAATTTTGAAAATCTATATTTGCCACTGATTTTTTGGCATTGTATATATACAATCACGAGGTTTTTTAGGTAAACAAATTTACAAAATAATAAGATTATGAGTTTTAACACAACAGAGAGAGAGTACATCACACCTTCGTTGATGGTCGTAGATGTGGCTTGCGAGGCGGGATATCACGCTTCGAGCGGAGAGTTAACTTTCGACAATGGTGTCGATGATGGTTGGTATGGACTTTAATTAACAAATGCTAAAAGGAGGAAAAATTATGAAGAAGTTATTTGTTTCGATTTTGGCTCTTGCGGCATTTGCTGCTTGTCAGAGCGATTTTAACAACGATGTAAATCTCGATGCACCGCAGGGCGGTAGTGTCGTAAATCAGGGTGCTCACACCATCTATGCAGAGGTTGGTGTAGGCGAGGCTGACACAAAGGCTACCTATGGCGATGGTTTGAAGGCTACTTGGGAGGAGAACGACCAGATTGCACTCTTGCAGGAGAATGCAAACTATGGCTCGACTTTCAGCGTAGTAAACAAGTTGAACATTAAGGAGGGCTGGGGCACAAGCACGGCGTTGTTCAATGGCGATATTTCGGTTGATGCAACCTCACCTCGTGTATATCACATCGCTTACCCAGCTTCGGCTGTGTCGTTCTCGACTTCGATGTCGCAGGAAGTAACAGAAGAGGAGATGAAATTCAATGAGTCTACTCCAGGTTTGGGCAATTTCTATGCTATCGGTTATGCAACTTGTACTTACAACTCGACTTTGAATATCACCGTTCCTACTACACAGAATGGTAAGTGGGAGCCATATATGTATGCTTCTACTTCGGAGGCTGTAAATTCAGAGGCTATCGGTGCAAAGACTTTGACTACTTTGAACGGTGCTATTGCTATTCGTGCATTCGAGGCTGATGGCGTAACTCCAAAGCAGTTAAAGAGCATAACCATCACTTCGAGCGATGCCGCTATCGCAGGTGCATTCTCTGGCACCGCACAGAGCGTTGGTCGCACACAGTCAATTTCTGGCTCAGAGGCATCTTGGGGCTCATATTATTCAGACGACAAAAAACAGGAAGCAAGTAAAAATCTCAAGTCTGATTTGACTGCTTACGAGGCTACCTCTACTTCTGTAACCAAGGCTATGTCGCTCTCGTTTGCCGGTAAGGACAAGTCTATCACTGCAACAAACCTCGAGGCTATCGCAAGCGAGGATGATGGCAACTACACCTACTATGTAAATGTTGCTCCTGCAACTCTAGCAGCAGGTACTCTTACTATCGTGGCAGTTGATGCTAACGGTTCGTCTTTGACTCGCGTTGTCAATAAGGATGTAGTTGTTACAGCAAGCCACCGTGTAGGTTTCAACCTCACTTGGGAGTCTGCTACTTTGAAGGGTGCAACTATCGAGTCGTGGTATGATAACTGGAATACCGGCTCGCAGTTCCAGTTGGCAGGAAGCACTCTCTATGTTGACAACATCAGCGTTGAGGGTAACATCGCAGCAGACCACGTTAAGGCTATCGGCGTACGCATCAATGGCGAGTTCCACGAGGCTTCGAAGAATAGTGACGGGATGGCAATATCGCCACTCGTTATCGAGGGCTTGTCGAGTGGTGTTTATACTGTTCAGCCGGTTGCTCAGGTTGAGCTTAATGGCGAACCCGTATGGTTAGAGGGTGGAGCAGTAACCAAGACTATCACCGCTATCCCAACTGTTACCGACTACTCGGTGCGCACTTCGTATTCGAGCAACGGTAGCGTAGCAAAGACCAACGATATCAATGGTGATGTTTTGAAGGTTAAGGCTAACCTTTCGGACTCGTATGTGGCTAACAACCTCGTAAATGGCAAGAGCTATACTATCTGCTATGGCAACAACACCGCTACGCATACCCTCGGCGCAGAAAAGGAGATTACTCTTGCGTACGGTGCTTGGGGACAATATGTATGTTATGTTAAAATCACTCTTGCAAACGGATATATCTGTGAATCAACAAAATACACCACTCACGTAACGGGTATTCCATACACTTACGACTTCTATCAGGGTGGCGCAAATTTGGGTCGTATTGATGGCGATGGTTGGAAGCGCAATGGAACAAATGGAATACAGTCTAATCAATTTTATATTGGACAAAAAACATCTCAAACAGGATATGTGGTATCCCCTAAATTCCATATTCCAGCAAGTTTTAGTACAACAACTACATTAACACATAAATGTTATAGTACATCTGGAACTGCGGTTTCATATTCAGCGTATTCTGGAGCTGTTGCAAGTCAGACTGAATCAGTTAAGACGGTTACTTATAGTGGTAAGGCAACTGTTTCAACAGGAGAAACAGCATCGCTAACTACTCATAAAGGCGATGATAAAGATGTTGTATTAAGTAACGCAAAACCTTATATGTGTATAGGTTCAACGGGATGCACTGGAGGATTAGGAAGACATCACTATATACATAAAGTTTTAATTCAATACAGAGAGTAATTATTGGATATCAGTCAAAAAGACTAAAATCAGCTTATAGCAATATAATGCAACCGCCCTGCCTCGAAAAAGGCAGGGCGGGTTTGTTTGGTTGTGTATTAACTTTTAGTAATTTACAGTAATCGACTTCAAGAATAAACCAGAGTTCTTTCCTGCAATCTTCGAGTTCTTAGTACCAGATGCGTGCAAGCAAATATGAGAATTTGCAGGGGTGAGTGTTACGCTTCCACTTTTGGTTGAGAATTTATCGCCATAACCATTGTTTGAAATATACTCCGCGTAGAATACCGATGTCTTAACATCACCACCAGAAGATGCCGATACATAGAGTGTCGCATCAAACTTATTACCCCAGTTATCAGGAGTGTAGCCATAAAGTGGTATTGTTACAGCCAATGTCATATTCTCTGGCATATGGAACTTCGGAGAGATTGCGTATGCCTCCTTTGTCTTCAAGATAAAGTACTTATCCTGAATTGCCTGATTGTTGCAGCTCCAATTTGCAGGGTTTGCAGTATCGAATGTCAAAGAGTATGGTATACCCGTTACGTGAGTGGTGTATTTTGTTGATTCACAGATATATCCGTTTGCAAGAGCGATTTTAACATAACATACATATTATAGCAGTTTTTAGGCTAAAAATAGCATAAATAACCATTTAACATTCAGTTAGTCAATTAGTTAGATAAATTTATATTCAGTGGTAGCGGGTAATTATGGTATAATGGCGGTAGAGGGGAGAGTTTAGGGAGTTTTTTTAAGGAATTTAAGGAGTTTAAGGAGTTTAAGGAGTTTCCTTATCTTCCTTGTTCTCCTTAACTCCTCTTTCCTCTCTCCTCACACAATATCACACCCGAAAAATCGTTATTAAAGTGTTGTAAACAGGTTGTTTGAAATCGATTTCTGCCACAAGCGGAAAATAGAACATTATGTGGGTAGAAAAACTTTGAAAACTTTTTTGGTTTTTAGAGTTTTCTGTATATCTTTGCACTGTCAAAATTGCAATAGTGCGTTTTGGCGAAAAAAGATGACAGATTGTACAACACAACGAGAAAAAGTTATCAGACGAGCCGCAGAGATGTTTGTCGAGTTGGGCGTAAAGTCTATTCGTATGGACGATATCGCCAAGGATTTGGCTATGTCGAAGCGTACTTTATATGAGTTGTTTGCCGATAAGAGTGAACTGCTATACCATAGTATAAGGCACATGCGAGCAGAGGCATCGAAGAGGCTTGTGGAGCGTATCGACATTGAGCGCGATGGGCTTCCTGCGCTCTTTGTGATGTTCGAGGCGATGATGAACAACTCGCAACGATTGCAGCGATTTTACGAGAATCTGAGCAAGTTCTATCCCGAGGTCTTCAAACGAACAATGATTGAGGGACGAGATGAGGGGTTGTTGCATTTGCGAAGAATTTTGCATCGATTTATCGAGAAGGGTTTGGTGTCGCCGCATGTTAATGTAGACCTCTCGATAACTATGTTCTACTACACAGCAATGGGACTCGTGCGCCGAAAGGAGCAACTTTCACTGCCAGAGGGTATTAGTGAGCAGGTAGCCTTTGGTTACACGATTATAAACTTCTTCCGTGGACTCGCTACGGTGGAGGGTATGCGACAAATCGATGAGTGGATTGCGAAGAATCCGCCATTGAGCAGTCGTATTGCGATGAATAAATTTTAATATTTATATATAATTAATGGTAAGATGAAAAAACTTGGTTTATTTTTGGGTTTTATTACCTTGACGCTGACCTCGGTGGCACAGAGTGCCGAGCAGTCGGCATTGGTATTGACCTTGGAGCAGGCTCTCGAAATTGCTTTGAGCGAGAATCCTACTATCAAGGTTGCCGAGCAGGAGATTGAGATTAAACGCTACGCAAAGCAGGAGACCTACTCCTCGCTCTATCCTCGTTTCGATGCTACGGCACAGTATCAGCGCGTGTTGGAAAAGCAGACGATGAGTATGGATTTTGGTGGTGTAACACAGACCATCAAGGTTGGTAGCGACAACTCCTTCAATGGCGGTATTACGGGTTCGATGCCTATCGTAAATGCGCAGTTGTGGGAGAGTTTGAAGGTGTCGGTTGCCGATGTTGTGTTGGCGGTTGAGAAGGCACGCTCCTCGCAGATTGATATGATTGAGCAGGTGTCGCAGGCATACTTCTCGGTGTTGTTGGCGAAGGAGTCGTTGGCGGTATATCAGCGCGTATATGACAACGCTGTTGAGAATAACAAAAATATCAAGAAGCGTTACGAGGTTGGCTCGGTTTCGGAGTTCGACTTTATAACCTCGAATGTGTCGGTGCAGAACGCCATTCCGAATGTTATCGAGGCGCAGAACAGCGTAGTTTTGACATTGTGGCAGTTGAAGGCGTTGCTTGGCATCGACTTGAAGAAGAATATCGATGTTGCGGGCTCATTGGCAGATTACGAGGCGCAGATGAACTACGCTCACACAATCGACCAACTCGACCTGTCGAATAACACTACTTTGAAGCAGTTGGATATTCAGGAGGGTATGCTCGAAAGTGCGGTGAAAATCACAAAGTTGGCAAATGTTCCTACTTTGTCGATTAATGCGGCATACCTCTACACTGCACTCGGTAACGATGGTAAGTTCTTCCAAGCGAAGGCGTGGAATCCATATTCGTATGCAGGCGTACAATTGAATATCCCGATTTTTGCGGGTAATCAACGCCGTGCCGCAACCCGTCAGGCGAAATTAAACCTCTCTGCCTTGCAGTTGCAGCGCGAAAATGCCGAGCGACAGTTGCAGGTGGCAGTGGTGAATAGCCTGAACAATATGCAGACTAATGTCAAGAAGTTCTCGGCTGCAGCGGCTACCGTAGGTCAGGCGCAGCGTGGCTATGAGATTGCGGTAAAGCGTTACGAGGTTGGTCGTGGTACATTGGTGGATATCGACAACTCGCAGTTGCAACTCACACAGGCGGAGTTGGGTCGCAATAGTGCAATCTACAACTTTATGATGTCGAAAATCTCGCTCGACAAGATTCTCGGCAATCACGAGGTACGAAGCACGCACGGCTACATCGACCGCTACGAGTCGATGTACGAAAAGAGATACGGAAACAAATAATAAAAAACAGATATAACTATGAAGAAGATTTTTTTGAGTTCGATGTTTGTAGTGGCAGCCGTAGCGATGGTGTCGTGCGGCTCGAAGCAGAAGACACAGCAACAGGAGGAGGTCGTTGCCCTTCCAAAAATTGAGGTGCAGACCGCTGTAAAGAAGATGGTAACACAGGAGGCTACCTTCACCGGAACGGTTGAGGCGCAGGTGGTGAACAACATTGCACCGCAGCAGCCATTGCGTATCAAGGAGATTCGCTTCGATGTGGGCGACCATGTAGAGAAGGGCGACTTGCTCGTTCGCCTCGACAACTCTTCGCTTGTTCAGGCGAAGGCTCAACTTGACAATGCAAAGAAGGAGTACGAGCGTACAAACGAGTTGTATGAGTTCGGTGGTGCTTCGAAGTCGGAGTGGGACGCTCGTCGCTTGCAGTACGAAGTAGCACAGACCGCTTACAACAACCTCGTTGAGAATACTACGCTTATTTCGCCAATCTCGGGCGTTGTTTCGGCGCGTAACTACGATAAGGGCGATATGTATGCCGGACAGCCTGTGTTGGTTATCGAGCAGATTAAGCCTGTGAAGATTATGATTAATGTTTCGGAGCCTTACTTCGGTAAGTTGAAGAAGGGTATGCCAGTATATATCACTCTCGATGCCTACGGTGACGAGGTGTTCAAGGGTAAAATTGCCCGCATCTATCCTACAATCAATCAGGCAACTCATACATTCCAGATTGAGATTACAATCCCTAACAACAACGAGCGTGTTCGTCCGGGTATGTTTGCCCGCGTAACTCTTCCATACGGAAAGAAGAACAATGTTGTGATTTCGGACCGTGCCGTGCAGAAGTTGATGGGCTCGGGTGACCGCTATGTATTTGTCTATAACCCTGCGGACAGCACCGTGCGCTACTCGAAGGTTGAACTTGGTCGCCGCCTCGATACCGAGTTCGAGGTATATTCGGGCGTAAAGAGCGGTGAGATGGTGGTTACAAAGGGACACATGGGTATCACCAACGGCTCGAAGGTGGAACTTGTTAAATAGCTAAGAAAGGATTTTTACGATGAATATCTATAAATCAGCAGTCAATAATCCGATAACGACAATTTTGGTATTTGTCGCTATCTCGATATTGGGTATATTCTCGTTTACGAAGTTGCCTATCGACTTCTTCCCGCATATCGAGACTACCAATATCATGGTTATCACCGCCTATCCGGGTGCAAGTGCGATTGATATCGAGGAGAATGTCACTCGTCCACTCGAAAATACCCTGAACAGCGTTGAGGATTTGAAACATATCTCCTCGAAATCGAAGGAGAATATCTCGATTATCACACTCGAATTTGAGTACGGTATCGATAGTGATGTCGCTACGGCAAATATCCGCGATAAACTCGATATCGCAACCAACATCCTGCCTGATGATGTCGATAAACCGATTATCTTCAAGTTTTCGACCGAGGAGATGCCTATTATGCTCCTCGCCATCAAGGCAAACGAGTCGTGGAGTGGCTTGTACAAAATTATCGATGAGCGTGTAACTACTCCGTTGGCGCGTGTTAATGGTGTCGGCTCGGTCTCGGTAACAGGTATTCCGGAGCGTCAGATTCAGATCTACTGCGACCCTTACAAGTTGGAGGCATACGGTCTTACAATCGAGCAGATTGCTCAAATCGTAGCCTCGGAGAATGTTTCGGTGCCGGGTGGTCAGATGGATGTCGGCTCGAACACCTACTCGTTGCGTGTAGACCAAGAGTTCAACTCGGCTGACGAGATGCTCAATATCGTTGTCGGCACTCGCAATGGTGCGAATATCTACTTGCGTGATGTTGCAACCGTAACCGATACACAGCAGGAGCGTGCGCAGGAGTCCTTCAACAATGGTACCCGAAGCGGTATGATGATTGTGCAGAAGCAGACCGATGCCAATGCCGTTGAGATTTCGAAGAAGGTACAGGAGAAGTTGGTCGAGTTGCGCAAGGACCTCCCATCTGATGTTACCGTAGAGCCATATATCGATATGTCGGACAACATTATGGATACGGCGTCATCGTTGATGGATACAATCCTCACGACCTTTATCCTCGTGATGTTGGTGGTTATGGCGATGCTCGGTCGCTGGCGTGCGATGTTTATCATCATCTTGACCATTCCTATCTCGATGCTCTCATCGTTGATATATCTGTGGTTTACCGACCAGACCTTGAACATTATCACAATGTCGGCTATCTCAATCTCGATTGGTATGGTCGTGGATAATGCGATTGTGGTGTTGGAGAATATTACCACCCATGTCGATAGAGGGGCGCGTGTTAAGCAGGCTTCAATCTTCGCTGCGAAGGAGGTGGGTGTCTCGATTATCGCTTCGACTCTGACAACTTTGGCGGTGTTCCTCCCTCTTACAATGATTGAGGGTATGGCGGGTGTATTGTTCAAGCCTATGGGCTGGATGGTAACAATTACCCTTACCGTCTCGATGGCAGCGGCATTGACCTTTACTCCGGTGCTTTGCTCACTTATCATGAAGCAAAATCCGAAGAAGTCGCGCTTGCAGAAGTATGTAGATGGCGCAATGGGTTGGCTCGAAGATGTATATGGCAAGGGACTCAATTGGTGCGTAAATCACCGCAAGACCTTTGTTTTAGGCTCTGTGCTACTCTTTGTAGGTGTTATGGTGGGCATTGGTCCACGCCTCAAAACAGAGTTCTTCCCTACGCAGGATAATGCTCGTATTGCCGTGAAGATTAAGTTGCCTATCGGTACTCGTCAGGAGATTACCCGCGACCTCGCGTTGCGTATCGACAAGCAGTTCCGCACCGACTATCCGGAGATTATCGCTATTGGTTTGAGCGAGGGTACGGCAGATACCGACAACACCTTCGCTTCGATGCAGGAGAATGGTACACACTATATCTCGATGAATATCCGCCTCTTGAAAAAGACCGAGCGTGAGCGTACTCTGACTGAGATTTGTGACCTTATGCGTAAGGACCTCGATAAGTATGCCGAGATTCGTACCTATGAGGTTATCGAGTCGGGACAGAAGGGTGGCGCCGGTGGTCAGCAGTCTGTCGATATCGAGTTGTATGGCTACGACTTCGACACTACCGACCGCATCGCTGCTGAGATTAAGGAGAAGATGCTCGGCGTTGAGGGTTGTACCGAGGTTACTATCTCGCGCGATGAGTATACTCCTGAATATCAGGTTGTATTCGATCGTGACAAGTTGGCTCGCAATGGCTTGAATGTCGCTACGGCTGCAACATATCTCCGTAACCGCGTAAATGGTGCCGTTGCATCGTACTATCGCGAGGACGGTGAGGAGTACGATATCTTGGTGCGTTACGACCGCCCATTCCGCGAGTCGATCGAGGATTTGGAGAATATCACCCTTTATGGCTCGACAGGTCAGGCTGTTAAGGTGCGCGATCTTGGTCGTGTTATCGAGGCGAATACTCCGCCAACAATCGAGCGTATGGACCGTTCGCGTTATGTGAAGATTTCGGGCTCGATTGGTGCAGGCTACGCCATGTCGGATATTATCGAGGGTACTGTTGCCGAGTTGAACAAGATGGAGTTGCCGGCAGGTATCACTTGGGAACTCGGAGGCTCATACGAGGATCAGCAGGATACATTTAGCGACCTCTTTATGCTCTTGGCGTTGATGGTTATCCTTGTATTTGTGATTATGGCTTCGCAGTTCGAGTCGCTCACATACCCATTTGTGATTATGTTCTCGTTGCCATTCGCATTGGTAGGTGCATTCTTGGGCTTGTGGCTTACCGACACCGCACTCGGTGTTATGGGCTTGCTCGGTATATTGATGTTGGTTGGTATTGTGGTAAATAACGGTATCGTGCTTGTCGATTACATCCGCCTCTTGGTAGGTCGTGGCTACTCGGTACTCGATGCTGCCGTAGCCGCAGGACGCTCGCGTATGCGACCAATCCTTATGACTACTCTCACCACCGTACTCGGTATGGTACCTATGGCAGTCGGTACGGGCGTAGGCTCCGAGATGTGGAACTCACTCGGTATGGTAGTGGCATGGGGACTCTCGTTCTCGACACTCGTAACACTCTTCCTTATTCCTGTCTTGTTCGCCGTATTTGCACTCCGTGATGAGCGCAAAAGGGCGAAGAAGGCGGCAGAGGAGGCAGCATTGTTGAACGCATAAAAAAGTATTGCAGAAATTATAAAGCAACAGACCCCTCTGGCTTTCAGCCACCTCCCCTAACTCAGGGGAGGAATATAAAACAAAAAAGCCAATGGCTAATGGCTAAAAGCCCCTGAATAGGGGGACGAGCGAAGCGGAGGGGGCTGCAAAAACAATACAAAAGTAAAAAAAAGAAATTATGAAAGCGATATTTATAGGCTGCGACCAAGCGTTGTACGATGAGGTACTGCAAGTAATGGCAAAGTTGGGCGTTCGTGGTTACACCTCTTGGGAAGAGGTGCAGGGCTGCGGAACTGAGTCGGGTGAACCTCACCTCGGCGATGCCGTATGGCCAATGATGAACTCGGCAATACTCTCAATTACTGACGATGAGCGTTGTTGGAAGTTGCTCGATGCACTGCGTGCGCTCGATGCTGCAAACCCAAAACTCGGACTTCGTGCCTTTTGGTGGGAGGTAGGTGGTACGCTGTAATGCAGATCGATTATAGCGTAGCCACTTAGTTGAAGTATAAATAAACAGATGTAAGATGACAAAGCAGAGTCTATTTCCATATTATGCCGAAGCACTGCGAAAAGTTCGTGGTGTTGAGGTACTTGATGTCGATGGTGCTGCCATGTTGCACTTCAACGGCGTGGAGGAGAGTCAGGCGCGGGAGTTGAAATACCCGTGTCGCATAGATGCGATTATTATGGTCGTATGCGTGAGTGGCGAGGTGTCGTTCTCGTCACACATGAGCGACTACTCGCTTCGTGCCAATCAGTTCTTTATCTCTTCGGCATCTATATTCCAATTTCACTCACTTGCCGATAGCGAGTTCTACCTCTTGGCATTCAGTTCAGAGTTCCTGTCGGGTATGAATGTTGATATCCGTTCTATCGCTCGTATCGTGTCGCAGTTGAGGGTTAATACTCACATCGCTACGCTCAATGATAAGAGCATGGAAGGTATCTCTCTATTCTTTGATGCATTGCTTGCGGAACACGCATTGAAAGATAGGACTGAGTATATGGAACTGTCGTTGCGACACCTCTTCTGCGCAATGATATATCGCATCTGCGAAGCCGTATTGGATAATAGAGCCGATATGCCGACACTTGGTGTCAAAGAGCGCAGTTCCGAGTATTTCGAGAAACTTATGAATCTCCTCTCCGAACACTATAAGGAGCAGCGTAATGTGGAGTTCTATGCCGAGAAGATGCATATATCATCGAAGCACCTCTCTCGCGTAATTCGCAACTTCACAGGCAAGTCCGTACATCAGTGGATTGATGAGTTCGTGGCTCTCGAGATAAAGAACCTGCTGAAATACTCCAATATGAGTATCCAGCAGATATCCTACACTCTGAATTTTCCTAACCCCTCTTTCATGGGACAATACTTCAAACGAATTACGGGTATGACCCCCGGCGAATACAAAAAATCGTAATTTAAGGGGCATTTGCTTCCTTGTCTTCAAAAAACGAGATGGTCACATACGATTGAGTATGCTCCCATCTCGTTTTTTCTTTGACGGCGTTGCAACTACCTCCTTAAATTACGATTTTTACTCTTGGGTAGTTTTTTTGGGGGGGAGGGATAGGAATTCTAAGGCGATATGGCTTTTCTTGTGTGTACCGTTAATGTCGGTATTCGTTTTCTTTTCTTGTTTTTCCTTTGTTTTTATGCTTTTATTTGTTAAATTATTTGTTAAATTTGCGAATAAAAACCAAAGAAAAGTAGTGCAATGACTCAACTTAAAGCATCAAATCGTAAATGGGTAATTGTAGCGACAATTTTTATCGCTATCATCTGCAACTATCTCGACCGTCAGTTGCTCTCTATTCTCAAACCCGAAATCCTCGACCACTTCCAAATCGGAGACTTGGAGTATGCGTGGATTGTAAATATCTTTCTTATCTGCTACGCCCTGATGTATCCGATGTCGGGTATATTGGTCGATAAGTTCGGACCAAAGTCGGTGATGTTGGGCGGTATCGTAGTGTGGTCCCTCGCCTGCATCGGCGGCGGTGTGTCGCAGGAGTTGTGGCAGTTTGCAGCGTGTCGCGGTATCTTGGGACTTGCCGAGCCGACAATCTTCGCAGGACAACTTGTGGCGGTGACACTATGGTTTGAGAAGCGTCAGCGTGCTACGGCAAATAGCCTCTGCACCGTGGGTGGCTCGTTGGGAGCAGTCATCGCTCCGCTCGTTATCGCGGCTTTGATGCGTTGGCTCTCATCGTGGCAAGATGTCTTTTTTATCGCAGGTGTCGTAGGTTTGGTTATCGCCGTAGTATGGGTATTTGTATATAAAACCCCCTCGCAGGAGATTCTCGACCTCACCATAAATGCCGACAAGAAATCCCCGACAGGCGAGGAGATAAAGCCCTTCTCATTCGGCGGTTTGTTCCGTACCCGCACACTGTGGGGAGCATTCCTTATCCGCTTGGTGAGCGACCCTGTATGGTACTTCTGTTGCTTCTGGCTGCCGGGCTATCTGCGCAGTATGGGCGAGGCACAAAATCTCACTCACCAGCAGACTCTCGATATGATACAGTGGATTGGCGGTATTCCGTTCCTTGTGGGTGCTATTGGTGGCATTCTGACCTCGATGTGGTCGGACTCGATGATTCGCCGAGGTCGTGCAAGCCTTTCGGCTCGTAAGGTTACGCTTATAGCGACAGTCGTGGTGGCTCCGCTCTGCGCACTTGTGCCGTATGCAGGTAGTGCCGAGGCGTTGCCATTTGCTTGGCGTGTGGGTATCGTGGTTGCCATCTTCTCGTTGGTAGCGGTGATGTGTTTGAGTTGGTTATATACTCTGCCGGTGGTGTTGGCGGAGACCTTCCCTATAAAGAATGTTGCAACGGTTATGGGTGTCTGCTGTGGCGCAGGAGCCTTGGGCAGCGTGGTATTCAACCAGTTTGTAGGCTCGATACCTGCCGAGATGTGGACTATACTCTTTGCCGTTATGGCGTTGTTGCACCCTCTGTCGGCTCTTATTTTGAGCAAGATGGTGCGCCCTGAAAATCCGACAAATAATTAAAAAAAGATACTACTATGAAGACTATTAAAGAGCCGGCACGCGAAATTCCCGTGCGTTCAGAGGTTGATGTATTGGTTGTAGGTGGCGGTCCTTCGGGCATTATGGCAGCACAAGCGGCTGCGGCTGATGGTTTGAAGGTGATGTTGGTGGAGAGCCGTGGCTACCTCGGTGGAAACCTCACTATTGGTCTACCTATTTTGAGTTACCTTGGTCGTAAGGGCAACCAGATTATCAAAGGCTTGCCACAGAAGTTTATCGACCGCATGCGTGCGCGTAACGCAGCGAGTGACCATCGCCCATGCCAGTTGCATGTGTCGCTCACAATTATCAATCCCGATGAGGCAAAGCGCGTAGCCTTCGAGATTATGGAGGAGTGCGGCGTGGAGGTGTTGCTCTATGCATTCACTGCCGATGTCATTCGCGAGGATAACAAGGTTAAGGGTGTTATTATCGAGTCGAAGGCGGGTCGCGAGGCTATCTTGGCAAAGTGCGTTATCGACTGTACGGGCGATGCCGATGTGGCATACCGCGCAGGTGTAGAGTGTCACAAAGGCGACAAGGAGGGCGGTATGCAGCCTCCAACCTTGATGTTCCAGATGAAGGGTGTCGATGTTCAGCGACTTCGCGATGCCATTACGGGCGACCCCGAGGAGTACGATATGGATATTATGCCACACGAGCAATTCCGCGAAGGCAAGTTTATCACCGTAGGTCTGCGCAACCGCATTCGTAAGGCGCAGGAGGCGGGTATCGAGATACCCGTGGCTCGTACAATCCTTATTACGGGTATTGGCGAGGACGAGATTTGGGTTAATATGTCGCGTGTAAATGGCGTAGATTCGACCAAACCGGAGAGTTATACCCATGGCGAGATGACGGCACGCAAGCAGATATATCAGGTTGAGCGCTATCTGCGCGAGTATGTACCGGGCTTCGAAAGTGCATATATGGCGCGTGTTGCCGACTTTATGGGTATTCGCGAGAGCCGTGTGATTGTCGGCAAGTATATCCTTACCGATGACGATATCGTTTCGTGTCGCCGCTTTGACGATACGATTGCCGTGGCAAGTTATCCTGTCGATATCCACCACGCAAAGGGTGGTGACTGCACACTCTATTACTGCGATGACTGCTACGATATTCCATATCGTTGCCTTGTACCTGCCGAGGTAGAGGGTTTGTTGGTGGCAGGTCGTTGCTCCTCGATGAGCCACGAGGCTATGGCTTCAACTCGCGTAATGTCAACATGTATGGCATTGGGCGAGGCGGCAGGTCGTGCTGCACGACTGGCGGTGAAGTCGGGCGTAGAGCCTTCGCAGGTCGATGTTGAGGCTCTGCGTAGTGAGTTGCGTGAGACGGGAGCATATCTCGGATAGAAAAATAATATGGGTATGGCAAATTTTGTATTAGGAGTAGATTTTGGTAGCGACTCGGTGCGTTGCTTGGTTGTAGATGCCGATAGCGGCAACGAGGTGGCTACGGCGGTGCGTTACTATCCTCGTTGGCGCGAGGGATTGTACTGCAACCCTGCCGAAAATCGCTATCGTCAGCACCCCCTCGACTATATCGAGTCGTTGGAGGGGGCAGTGCGCGAGGCGTTAAGCGCAGCAGGCGATGAGGTTGTAAAGGCGGTACGGGCTATATCGTTCGATACCACAGCCTCGACTCCGGCATTGGTAGATGCGAGTGGAATGCCGCTTGCCTTGCAGTCGGAGTATGCCGAAAATCCCGATGCAATGTTTGTTCTGTGGAAGGACCACACCTCGATTGTTGAGGCAGAGCGCATAAACGAGGTTGCTAAGAGATGGCATACCGACTATACGAAGTATAGCGGTGGTATATACTCTTGTGAGTGGGTGTGGGCAAAGATGCTGCATGTGCTGCATAACTCGCCCGAGTTACAGGCGAAGGCGTGCTCGTGGGTAGAGATGGGCGATTGGATTGTGGCTCTGCTGACGGGTGTCGCCAACCATACCGGAATTGTCCGAGGTCGTTGTGCGGCAGGTCATAAGGCTATGTGGAACGAGGCGTGGGGTGGTCTGCCCGAGGTCGAGTTCTTCGATGAGATAGATCCGCTGCTTGGCACACTGCGCCGAGACCTATCCTCCTACAATACGGTTGTGGCAGGAAATAGTGCCGGTGTGATGACCGATGAGTGGGCAGAGCGACTTGGTCTGCCGAAGGGGGTAGTTGTCGGAGTCAGCAGTGTCGATTGCCATACGGGAGCAGTTGGTGCAGGAGTAGGCGAGGGTATCTTGGTAAAGGTTATCGGTACCTCTACCTGCGATATTGCATCGACAAGTTATGAGAGCATTGGCGATAAGACCATTCGCGGTATCTGCGGACAGGTCGATGGCTCGGTGTTGCCGAATATGGTGGGCATCGAGGCGGGACAATCGGCATTCGGAGATATATTTGCGTGGTTTCGCCGCACGATGGAGTGGTCGTTGCGCCATATTGCCAAGGCAGACGACTCTCTATTCGATAAGATACTGCCAACCCTGACCGCCGAGGCGGAGCAACTTCCACTCTCGGAGGGGGATATTGTGGCTGTTGATTGGTTTAATGGTCGCCGTTCGCCTGATGATAACCCGCTCGCTACGGGAGTACTGTCGGGACTTACGCTCGGAACTACCGCACCACAGATATTTAAGGCGTTGGTCGAGGCTACCGCCTTTGGCTCACGCGCCATTACCGAGAGACTTGTCGAGGAGGGTGTAAAGGTCGAGCAAATATATGCCGTGGGCGGTATATCCAAGAAGTCGCGCTTTGTGATGCAGACATTGTGCGATGTGCTGGGTATGCCGATAAAGGTTGTGTGCTCGGAGCAGGCGTGTGCGCTCGGAGCATCAATGTTTGCAGCGGTGGCATCTGCAATATATCCTACCGTGGCGGAGGCGCAACAGAAGATGTGTTCGGGATTCTCCGAAGAGTATCTGCCAAATGTGGAGCGAAAGGAGATTTACGATAAACTCTATGCTCGTTACCTTGCGATAGGCAGAGTGCAAGAGTAGGGTGGTGCGTAATGCGATGGATACGAGGTTGGACAGGCTACTTTGTCAGCATATCCAATCTCTTTATTTTGCGCATCTGCCAAATGAAGAGTACGAATGCCAAGAGGATAGATGCGCTGTCGGCTATCGGCATCGATATCCACACGCCATACGCGCCGCAGATGCGGGGAAGAATCCACAGAAGCGGTAGCAGGAAGAGCAGTTGGCGTGTCAGCGAGATGAAGATTGCCAACGGAGCCTTGCCGATATATTGGAAGAATCCTCCAACAACAATCTGGAAACCCACGAGTGGGAACATAATCAATATAAGACGCATACCCTGCGATGCAGCATCGACCATAAGTTGCTCGTTGCTACCCTTCGATGAATCGACAAAGGCACGCGCAATAACATCGGGTATCAACTCGCCAAGCGCAAAACCGAGCGTGGCGATGGTTACGCCACAAACGATAGTCATAAAGAGTGCCTTGCGGACACGGGCAAAGTTTTTGGCTCCGTAGTTGTAGCCCACAATCGGCTGCATGCCCTGATTTAAGCCTTGGATAAGCATTACGAAGAGCAATACTACGCGATTGACAATGCCGTACGCGCCAACATAGAGGTCGGCTGCTCCCTGCTCGCGCGTTACGATATCGTAGGCTCCCGTACCGCCATAGCGCAACATCGCCGTATTGACAAATGCTGCGACCGTAGAGGCACAAAGATTCATAAGGAATGGTGCAAGACCTATCGAGAGGATATTGCCGATAATACGCCAATCGACACGGAACGCTTCGCGCTTAAATCGCAGGAACGACTTCTTCGAGCAGAAGTGCGAGAGTGCTATTGTAAAGGCTACGAACTGCGAAATAACCGTTGCCGCAGCCGAGCCACGAATGCCCCACTCGAACTTGAAGATAAAGAGGGGATTGAGTACCAGATTTATCGCTACCGAGGTGAGCATTATTGCCATCGACTTGCGGGGGTTGCCCGAGGCACGAATCATCTCGTTGAGTCCGAGGTAGAGGTGCTGTGTGATATTTCCATAGAGGATAATTCGCATAAACTGGCGCGCATACTCCAAGGTCTCCTCCGAGGCGCGACCTCCGCTGAACAGTATCAAAATCTCATCGAGAAATCCGAGCATCAAGACCATTATCGTGAGTCCGATAACGACATTGAGAATCACGGCATTGCAGAGAGTTCTCTCGGCGGCAGCCTTATTTCCCTCGCCCAAGCGCAACGATATACGCGCCGCCGCACCTACGCCCACCATTGCACCGAATGCCGAGCCGATATTCATAATCGGCATCGTGATAGCCATACCTGCAATGGCCGCACCTCCGACACCATGCCCCACAAAGGCACTGTCGATAAGGTGGTACAGCGAGGAAGATGCCATTGCAATTATCGCCGGAGTGGCATAATTGAATAGCAACTTGCCGATATTGTCGGTACCAAGTGATAGTGTTGCCGATTTTCCCATATCAACTGCAAAGATACAAAATTCTGGCTCTTGTTAGGTCTTTCTCGCAAGAATTTATTACATTTGTACTACATAGTGCGATTTTATGAAGATAAAAAGAGTTACCATAGCCGTAGATTCATTCAAAGGTTCGCTCTCCTCGCTTGAAGTTGCAGATGCCTTCGAGCAGGGTTTTCGCCATGTCTGCCCCGACTGCGAAGTTCGTAAGGTTGCCATTGCCGATGGCGGCGAGGGCACGGTCGAGGCGTTGGTCGAGACGCTTGGCGGGGAGTATATCGATGCGGAGGTCTGTGACCCACTGCACCGCCCGATTAAGGCTCGTTACGGCATTGTCGATGGTGGCAAAACTGCCGTTATAGAGATGTCAGCGGCAAGTGGTCTGTCTCTATTGAAAGTAGAGGAGCGCAACCCTCTCCTGACATCGACCTACGGCACAGGCGAGATGGTTGCCGATGCCATAAGGCGTGGCTGTCGCAAAATTCTGATGGGCATAGGTGGCAGTGCCACAAACGATGCCGGTACGGGAATGTTCCGCGCCTTGGGTTATCGTTTTTTCGATGGTTGTGGCGAGGAGTTGGTAGGCGGTGGCGAAATTCTCGAACGGATTGTCGATATAGATGACAGCAATGTTATCCACGAACTCGCAGAGTGTAGGTTTGTAGTGGCGTGCGATGTTACAAATCGTCTGTTCGGCAAATTCGGAGCAGCCTATGTTTTTGCTCCGCAGAAGGGTGCAGACGAAGTAATGGTTGAGCGACTTGACGATGGACTGCGTAACTTTTCGCGCAGGGTTGCCTACTACAACGGCACGATGTTGCCACTTGTTGAGGGCGGAGGTGCCGCAGGTGGACTTGGTGCTGGATTGCTCTCTTTTGCAAATGCACGGTTGGTGCGCGGTATCGATATGGTACTCTCGGCAATGCACTTCGACCGCATAATTCGAGGTAGCGACCTTGTTGTTACGGGCGAGGGTCGATTGGACCGTCAGACCGTTATGGGCAAAGCTCCAAGCGGAGTGTTGCGCGCCGCCACAGAGCAAGGTATCCCGACCGTAGCCATTGGCGGAGGTATTGAATGGTGCGAGGAGTTACGCGAGAGTGGTTTCTGCGCTATCGAGGTGGTAACGCCTGAGGGTATGCCACTTGCGGAGGCGATGCGCCCCGAAGTCGCAAAGGAGAATGTGCGCCAAACGGCAGAACGAATCGCAAAAAGGCTCTACAAAACATATTGAGATATATAAATAGCAGTGGCTGCCAACAAGAGTTTGTTGGACAGCCACTATTATTTTACATCAAACTATTGTTAGTTGCCGGCAACTACAATAGTAGCCAAACCTGCAATAAAGAGGCAGAACATCAATGCAAGTAACCAATTGGTCTTCTTGTCTGCACCCTTAAACTCCTTCCAGATAAATACGCCCCAGAAGGCTGCAATCATCGGAGCACCCTGACCGAGCGCATACGATACGGCTGCACCCGCCTTGCCTGCTGCGATATACGAGAATGCCGTACCAAGGCACCAAATCATACCGCCGAGGATACCCACGAGGTGAGTCGAGAACGAGCCCTTGAAGTACTCGCAGTACGATACAGGCTCACCCACAAACGGCTTCTTCATAACCCAAGTGTTGAATACGAAGTTCGACAAGAGAACGCCCACCGAGAAGATGAAAATTGCCGAGTAAGGGGTAAGCATACCTGCTGCTGGCTGCACGAAGTTGTCGATATCCATACCCTTAACCACAAAGCGGTAGAATGTTGACATCAACAGACCTGCCACGATAGCGAGAACGATACCCTTCTTGCGACCTGTGTTCTGCTCACCGCCCTTTGCTACGCGACCTGCTGCCATACCGTTGCAAACGATAGCCACAACCACAAGCAATACGCCTACGCCGAGCAACCAAGGATTACCCTTTGCCTGCTCCAAATAGTTGTTGATAACGCCCAACACGAGAGCCAAACCGCAACCGAGAGGGAATGCCACAGCCATACCTGCCAACGAGGTCGAAGCCGAGAGAAGAATGTTCGAGGCGTTGAAAATTACACCGCCGAGAATAACCCAACCGATGCTGCTCCAACTTGCCTGACCGAGGTCTGCAACGAAACTGCGACCCTCCTCGCCCATGCTACCCATAGTAAAGCCGAGCACAAGGGTAAAGAGTACCATGCCGATAACATAGTCCCAGTAGAAGAGTTCGTAACGCCAAGTCTTACCTGCGAGTTTCTGTGTGTTGCCCCACGAGCCCCAGCATAACATTGTAATAAAGCAGAATACTACTGCCAAAAGATAACTGTCAATGATAAACATAATGCTTTTATTTTAGATTGTTAGAAATTGTCAACTTCTTCACGCGAAGGGATTGATGGTTGTGCACCTACGCGCGATACCGAGATAGCCGAAGCCTTCGTAGCAAAACGCAACGCATCGCGCAACGACATACCCTCTGCCAAGGCTGCGCACATCGCACCATTATATACATCGCCCGCCGCAGTGGTATCTACGGCATTAACCTTATGTGCTGGAATAATCTCGCTCTTGCCATCTTCGTAGAGCATTGCGCCATCGCCGCCCATAGTGATAACCACCTTCTTGACACCTGCACGGCACAACTCCTCGGCAGCCAAACGAGCCGTAGTCTCGTCCTTAACCTCCACGCCTGTCAAAATCTCAGCCTCGGTCTGGTTAGGAGTGATAAGGTAGAGTTTTGACAACACCTGACTGCTAACCTTTGCCGCAGGGGCAGGATTTAATATCACACGCGCACCCTTTGCAGCAGCCACCGATACACACGCCTCGACCGTAGCCATCGGAATTTCGAGTTGCAGAAGAATGATGTCGCCCTCCTCGATGGTGTCGAGTGCCGGCATAACATCGTCTAACGAGAGTTCGTTGTTCGCCCCAAGAGCCACCGAAATAGAGTTCTGCGCCGAGGCATCTACCAAAATCAACGCCACGCCCGAAGGGGTATCCTTATGCACGATATACGAGGTATCGATGCCGAAACGCTTGTAACGCTCGACTGCCTCCTCGCCGAAGATATCCTTACCTACCGCAGCCGCAAAAATTACGGGGTGTCCCATCTTTGCCACTGCCACAGCCTGATTGGCACCTTTACCGCCACCAACCATCATAAAACCTCCGCCCAAAACTGTCTCTCCCGGGCGCGGAAGATGCTCCGAGCGTACCACCATATCGGTGTTGGAACTGCCTATTACAATAATTTTTTTCATCGTCTAAACATTTATAATGATACAAATATACTATTTTTATTCATAGAAGAATAATTCCATGCAAAAATAATCAAAAATCGTACAGTTTTTGAGTGTTCTACCAATACGAAACAACCTGCCCGACATCTATTATCGGGCAGGTTGTTCACAGTCTGTCGCTATGTAACGACTATTTTACCTCCAAATCGACAGCCAAGAGGTCTCTGTCGAGCGAGGAGCCTCCGACCATCACCTTGTATGTTCCAGCCTCAACTACGCGCTCCATTTCGAGGTTGTAGTATTCGAGGTGCTTTGGTGTGAGGGTGAACGAGATACGCTTGCTCTCGCCAGCCTTCAACGCTACACGCTCGAAGCCTTTTAGTTCCTTTACAGGACGGGTAACCTCCGATATGTAGTCGTAGATGTAGAGTTGTGCAATCTCCACGCCGTCACGCTTGCCCGTGTTGGTTACGGTTACGCTAACCTCTACGCTCTCCTTGTCCGAAATCTCGCTCTTCGAGAGTTGGAGGTCGGAGTATTCGTAGGTGGTGTACGAGAGTCCGTGACCGAAGTGGTAGAGTGGCTTCGTAGACATATCAACCAAGCGATAACGCTTGATAGACTTCTTGTGGTTGTAGTACATCTGAATCTGTCCCTCGTGGCGTGGTATCGTGATAGCCAACTTTGCCGAAGGGTTAACCTTGCCGTAGAGAATATCTGCTACTGCCTTACCTCCATACATGCCCGGCTCCCAAGCACAAACTATTGCAGGAAGATTCTCGTGCTCCCAAACAACTGCCTGTGGACGACCTGCCACGATAATGAGAATTGTAGGCTTGCCACTTGCAGCAACCTTGCGTACCAAATCCTTCTGCAATCCGTAGAGGTCGATTGTCGCACGGTCCTGATTTTCGCCACAGGTCTTGTAACCCTTGCGTACGCGGAGACTGGTTTCGCCCGCTACAACGATGTTGAGGTCGGTAGTACGAGCCACACGCGCAGCCTTATCGACATTAGCCTGCTTCATCGACTTCGGCGAATCACCCTGATTTACAAATACAAAATCGGTCTTAGGTGCCGCCTCGCGCAAACCTTCGAGAATGGTTGTTACATTCTCAGGCTTCTGCGGTGCCGACCAGTCGCCCATGATATTCTCATCATCGGCGTTAATACCCGTTACGAGTACTCGCTTGTACTTCTTCACATCGAGAGGAAGAATGCCATCGTTCTTCAAGAGTACGATAGAGTTCTCGGCAGCCTCCAAAGCGGTAGCGCGATGCTCCTTGCACATACGAACTTTGTTGCCCTCCTCGATGTCGCAGTATGGATTCTCGAACAGACCGAGGCGGAATTTCGCGGTGAGGATACGGCGCACCGACTCGTCAATGCGGCTCATAGGGATACGACCCTCTTTTACTAACTCTACAACCTCCTCGTTCCAATATATTCCGTGCATGTGCATATCCATACCTGCCATAATCGACTGATAGAATGCCTCCTTGCGGCTCGAAGCGGTCTCGTGACGAGAGTGCAGACGCTCGATATCCATCCAGTCGCTGACGATAAAGCCATCGAAGCCGTAATCCTCGCGCATGATATCCTCCATAATCCACTTGCTGCTGTGGCAAGGTACGCCATTAATCTCGTTGTGAGCCATCATCAACGAGCCAACCTTACCATCGCGAACAGAGAGTTCGTAAGGTGGCAGGAATACCTCGTAGAGTGTGCGCTCCGATACATCTGTTGCAACGGAGTTTCCGCCATTTATTGGCTGTGAGCCTGCGATAAGGTGCTTTGCGCATGCCAAGACATCATCTCCGCCCTGCATATCGCCCTGATAACCATATATCGAAGCCAAGCCCATCTGTCCAACAAGGTATGGGTCCTCACCAAAGGTCTCACCAACGCGACCCCAGCGTGCATCGCGGGCAACATCGACATTCGGGTTGAAGGTCCAGTGCATATTCATTGCACGCATCTCCTTTGCTGTCTGTCGCGCAATCTTGTATGCCATATCGGTGTCGAACGAACAAGCAAGACCAATGCTCGTAGGGTAGGAGGTATTGTTAGGCGCAAGGCAGTTGCCATGAATAGCATCGATACCGAAAATCAACGGAATACCGAGGCGCGACTGCATAGCCAATGCCTGCAACTCGTTTGCCTCCTCGGCAGTCAGAACATGTAGGTACGAGCCAATCAAACCCTGCTTGGTCCACTTGCGAAGGGTGTCGGCATTGATACCCTCATAGAATCCGTGTGCATCGGGGTTGTCGGAGTGTGCCTGCTTGTCGCGGCTCGAAACATGCTCTACACCGCAAAACTGATTCATCTGTCCCACCTTCTCCTCGATGGTCATCTGCGAAAGCAGAGCCTCCACACGCTTCTCAATAGGGGCGTTCGGGTCTTTGTAATCCACCTTGCAACACGATACTGCCGCCAAGGCTACAACTGCAAATAAAATGCTCTTTTTCATCTTGTTTTAGGTTTTTGGTCGTTTCTGTTACTATCTGATTTGTGCGCCGTGCTTATGCTCGAATGCCGACTGCAATGCCGACATCGTGCGCTCGATGGTCTTGTCGTTCAAGGTCTGATTCTTATCTTCGAGAATAAACGACAACGCGTACGACTTCTTACCCTCAGGCAACTTGTCTCCCTCGTAAACATCGAACAGAGCAACGCTCTTCAACAACTTCTTCTCGGTGGCGAATGCCGTAGCGCGCAACTGTGAGAACGAAACGCCCTTATCAACGAGGAGTGCCAAGTCGCGCTTAACCTCAGGGTACTTCGACAACTCCTGCGCTGCAACCTTATGCTTGCGAGTAGCCTTCAACAAAAGGTCAAAATCAATCTCTGCGAAGAATACATCTTGTTTGAGGTCGAATGCCTTGCAAATCTTGGCATTTACCTGTCCCAACTGCGCAAATGGCTTGTTGTTGAGGTACAACTGCACGGCATCGCCAAACAGGTCGCTTTCGAGCGACTCGGTGCGGAGCGCGTAGATATCCAAGCCGAAGCGGCGGAGCAACAACTCGACCGTAGCACGCAAGGTGTAGAACGATGCAACCTCTGCCTTCGAGTTCCACGACTGCGGAGTAGCCAAGCCCGTTACGGCAATCGCCAAGCGGTAGTTCTCCGAGTAGGATGCAAGCGGAGCAACCTCCTCGCCCTCCTTTGGCTCTACCTTGTTGTAGAAGTAGCAATTTCCGAACTCGTAGATTTTCAAATCGCCGTTGCGGTGGTTGGCGTTCAATTGCACAGCCTCCATTGTGTTGAACAACAATGTCTGACGCATTACGCCGAGGTCTGCCGAGAGTGGATTCATAATCTTCACACACTGCTCCACAGGGTAAGACTTCAATCCTTCGTAGTATGCAGTCTTGGTGAGCGAGTTCGACATAATCTCGGTGTAACCACGAGCCGTAAGCATATCGGCAACGAGGTTTGTCAAACGAGTCTTGTCAGGCTTCTGCACATACGAAAGTGTCGAATTTACCTTGTCTGAAACCTCTACATTGTTGTAACCGTAGATACGCAAAATATCCTCGATAAGGTCTGCCTCGCGCTGAACATCAACGCGGTATGGTGGTACGGCAACGCTCCATACATCGCCCTCCTCCTTCTCGATTTTTACCTCCAACGCCTCAACGATGGTGCGGAACACCTCGGTCGGGATATCCTTTCCGATAAGCGACTTTGCACGGGCAACCGAGAAGTTGAAACGGAACGGAGCAACAGGCTCGCTGTTTGAGTCGTAAATCTCGCTTGCGATAGTTCCGCCTGCTAACTCCTTGAAGAGGAGCGCGGCGCGCTTCAATGCGTAGATTTGCAAGTTGGGGTCAATGCCTCGCTCGAAGCGGAACGATGAGTCGGTGTTCAAGCCGAAACGCTTTGCGGTCTTGCGCACCGATACAGGGTTGAAGTATGCCGACTCGATAAAGATGTCGGTTGTGGTGTCGCTAACACCCGAATCCAAACCACCATATACACCTGCGATACACATTGGTCGCTCTGCCGAGCAAATCATCAGGTCATCAGCCGTCAATTTGCGCTCCACGCCATCGAGCGTTACAAACGGAGTGCCCTCGGCGCAGTTCTTAACGACAATCTTGCCGCCCTCAATCTTCTCGGCATCGAATGCGTGAAGCGGCTGTCCCAACTCGAAGAGAACATAGTTTGTGATATCCACCAAGTTGTTCTTCGGGTTGATACCCGCAGCGCGGAGCGAGTTCTGCATCCACTCCGGCGATGGGGCAATTTTGCAACCCTTAACCGCTACACCCGTGTAGTGAGGGCAAGCGGCAGTATTCTCCACCTCGACATCGATTTTGAGGTCGTGGCTCTCCACTGCAAACGCCTCTACGCTTGGCAACTTTAACTCCGCCTGCTCACCACGAGCACGAAGATATGCCACGAGGTCGCGTGCAACGCCGATATGAGAGCCCGCATCGATGCGGTTTGGAGTCAAACCAATCTCGATAAGGTAGTCGTCCTGAATGTTGTAGTACTCCTTTGCGGTTGTTCCTACCACTGCATCGGCAGGCAACTCGATAATTCCTGCGTGCGATGAGCCGATGCCCAACTCGTCCTCGGCACACAACATACCGAGCGACTCCACGCCACGAATTTTCGAACGCTTAATCTTAAACTCCTCGTCACCGCCATCGGGGTAGAGTACCGCACCCACGGTTGCACACATAACCTTCAAACCCTGACGGCAGTTTGCTGCACCGCAGACGATCTGCAATGGAGCCTCGCCACCAACATCTACGGTGGTGATGTGCAAGTGGTCCGAGTCGGGGTGGTCCTCGCAGGTCAAAACCTCGCCAACGACAACACCCGCCAAACCTCCTTTGATGGTTTCAATCTTCTCGAAACCCTCGACTTCGAGTCCGATATCTGTCAAAACCTTCGATACCTCCTCTGCCGAGAGGGTGGTATCAACATAGTTTTTAAGCCAATTAAATGAAATGTTCATATTGTATGTTTTTTGTTTAATTATTTGTCCGTTATTTGTACAAAATTTCCTCAATAATTTACGACTCCCGCCATTGGGTCGTATCTCAAAATTAAAAATTTTGCGCATTAAAGCACACAATCGCACAAATATAGAAAAAATAAACGGAATTGACGATGCGGAGCGAGTGAAAAAAGCAAATTTATTTGCATTTTCCGAGCCGCGAGGAAGAAAAGCCTGCGAAGCAGGATTAAAACTGGAAATAAAAGCGGAGTTATATGGTTTAGAGTTGTAAAAAAAATAGAATATTATATCACGAGCCTGTCTAACTTTTGCTTGTTAGACAGGCTCGACTCCTATATTATCCTAAATAGATTGGCTAAAAGCCCTTCTTGTCGATATCTGCAAACTCTTTGAGTTGTGCCACAAGTTTTGGCAAACCAATCGCGGCACGATCCTTAATGTGGATTATCTTGTTGCGCAAGAATGGAATTTTTGGCACCGAAGGGTCTACAACGAAGATTGGTACATCGTTGCTCTTTACCCAGCCGACCAACGATGCCGCAGGATAGACCGCCAATGAGGTGCCCACGATAACCAAAATATCGGCCTCCTTAACCAAATCTCGCGCCTTGTCGAACATCGGCACCGCCTCGCCAAAAAAGACGATATGCGGGCGCAACAACTCCCCATTCGGAGCGGTCTCATCGAGTGTCTGGTCGCGCAAACCGATATCGGTAATATACTTCTCGCCACTCTCCTCGCGCAACTTCGTAAGTTCGCCGTGCAGGTGGGTGATTTTGGTTGAGCCAGCCTGCTCGTGCAGGTTGTCGATATTCTGCGTAATAACCTCTACATCAAAGTATTGCTCCAACTCGGCAATCGCCTTGTGTCCCGCATTCGGCATCTTACCCGCCATCTCGCGGCGGCGCATATTGTAGAAGTTTATAACCTTTGCCCTATCTGCTGCGAGGGCTTCGGGGGTGCAGACCTCCTCAATTTTATAGTTTGCCCACAACCCATCGCTGCTGCGATAGGTCGGAATACCACTGTCGGCACTTACGCCGGCACCTGTAAAGACTACTACTTTCATAATAAGCAGTTTCTACAAAACGGGGCTATCGTCAAACTTGTTGGATAGCCCCGAAAAATATACTCTATTGCAATTGCCGCAGCAATTACAATAACGCATCAATTTTTGCCTTCAAATCAGACTTGTTGATAGCACCTACATGCTTATCGACAACCTCGCCACCCTTCAAGAATACGAGGGTAGGGATATTGCGCACGCGGTATGCAGCGGTGATATCATCGCACGAATCAACATCGCACTTGCCGATATTTACCTTGTCGGCATACTCCTCTGCCAACTCCTCTACGATTGGAGCAATTGCACGGCATGGTCCGCACCACTCTGCCCAGAAATCAATTACCAACGGCTTGCTATCCGAGAGCAACGCCTCATAGTTCTCATTTGTAATGTTCAATGCCATAATTTTTTATTTTTATTGGTTTACTGTTATTGAATAATTCAATTTGTGCTTCTCGATAAATTGTGCCAACTCCTGTGTCAGCGAAACGCGATATTTGCGCGAATATGCCGATACGAATACCTCCTCGGTCATATCCTGCAACGAGAATTTAAGTTGTGCCTTGCCCTTCGACTGCTTCGCTACCTCTATCAACTCGTGGATAAACTCCTTGGTTACCATCTCGGTTGGCAGATAGAGTTTTATGTCGCGTACGGCATCGCGAACATCGGACAACTGTGTGACGGAGGTCACCTTGAACTCCAACTCCTCGGGAGTACGATACGGCATAGGCTGTACACGCCCCTGAATCAGCAGGAAGTAGTCCTTGAACATGCGTGTGCGGAACATCTCGTAATCCTTGCGGAAGAAGCGGAACTCGCGCACACCATTGTAATCCATCACCGTCATCGAGCCAGCAGGCGTTCCATTTTTGAGGTAGAACTCGCGTGTGTCGGTCACGATACCTGCCACCGCAATCTCCTTGCCACGGAACTTTTCGAGGTCGCCAAGGTCGGACAACGAACACTTGCAGACCGAACTCAACAACAACTTGTACTCGTCCAATGGGTGAGCCGAGAGGTACATGCCGATAAGTTCCTTCTCCTTGTTGAGGAGTTCGAGTTGTATTGCATCGCCTCGTACGGGTATGGCAGGCTTTTGAATATCGTTTGTGCCACTATCGCCACCGAAGAGACTCTGCTGTGCATTGTTGCGCTCCGACTGAATACGCGCTCCGTAACGCACCAATGCATCGACAAAGGTTGTGCCGTCTTTCTCATCGACAACGGCAAGGAACTTTCCGCGCGAGAAGTCGATTATCGAGTCGAAGCCCCCCGCCATAGCGATATTCTCGAAACATTTGCGATTGATGGTCGTGTAGTTGCATCGCTCGGCAAAGTCGTAGATATTCTTGAATGGTCCGCCCTTTTCGCGCTCGGCGATAATCGATGCTACTGCCGCCTCGCCGACACCCTTTATTGCCGCCAAACCGAAACGGATATCTCCCTTTTCGTTTGCCGAGAAACGCATCTGCGACTCGTTGATATCTGGTGACAAAACGCTGATACCCATACGGTTGCACTCGCCCATATACAACTCCAACTTCTCGATGTTGCCGAGGTTGGAACTGAGCAATGCCGCCATATACTCCGAAGGGTAGTTGGCTTTGAGGTAGGCGGTCTGGTATGCCACCCACGAGTAGCAGGTTGCGTGCGACTTGTTGAAGGCGTAGGATGCAAATTTTACCCAATCCTCCCAAATCTTCTCCAAGACCTTGCGGTCGTGACCATTCGCTGCTCCACCTTTGAGGAATTTCGGCTTCAACTCCATCAGTTTAGCCAAAATTTTCTTACCCATAGCCTTACGCAGCGTATCTGCCTCGCCTCGTGTAAAGTTGGCAAGCAGTCGCGAGAGCAACATCACCTGCTCCTGATATACCGTAATTCCGTATGTATCTTTCAGATACTTCTCCATGACAGGTATATCGTAGACGATAGGTGCGCGACCATGCTTACGGTTGATAAAGTCTGGAATATAGTCCATAGGTCCCGGACGATAGAGGGCATTCATCGCGATAAGGTCCTCGAATACCGTAGGTTTCAAGTCGCGCAGATACTTCTGCATACCGTCCGACTCGAACTGGAATGTTCCGAGCGTACGACCCTCGCAATAGAGGTCGTAGGTCTTTTTATCGTCAATCGGAATGGCATCGATATCTACCTCCACGCCCTTCGTACGGCGGATGTTCTCCACTGCATCTTTCATGATGGAGAGGTTTTTCAGTCCGAGGAAGTCCATCTTGATAAGACCCGTATCCTCGATTACCGAACCCTCGTATTGGGTTACGAGCATCTTCTCTCCCGTCTCTTTATCAACAGCAGTCGAAACAGGTACCCAATCGGTAATGTCATCACGACAGATAATCGTTCCGCAGGCGTGTACACCCGTACCACGAACATTGCCTTCGAGTTGGCGGGCATACTTTATCGTATCTCGCATTATCGGGTCGTCAGAGTTCTCTGCCTGTTGCAACTCTGGAACGGCATTTATGGCGTTTGTAAGGTTGATTTTTAGCTGTTTATCCTTGTCCTTGGGGTCTGTTATGCGGTCAGGGATAAGTTCGCACAAGTGATTAGAGTCCGCAAGCGGGAGTTTCTGCACTCGTGCCACATCTTTCAACGCCATTTTGGTCGCCATGGTGCCGTAGGTGATGATGTGCGCAACCTTCTCCTTGCCGTACTTTTTGGTTACCCAATCGAGTACACGACCACGACCTTCATCATCGAAGTCGATGTCGATATCTGGCAACGAGATACGATCAGGGTTCAAGAAACGCTCGAACAGCAGGTCGTATTTGATAGGGTCAATCTGCGTGATACCCAGACAGTAGGCTACTGCCGAGCCGGCAGCCGAGCCACGACCCGGGCCTACCCAAACGCCTAACTCCTCTCGTGCAGCACGGATAAAGTCTTGCACGATAAGGAAGTAGCCGGGGAAACCCATGGTTTTCATGATGTAGAGCTCGAAGCGTAAACGCTCCTCTACCTCCTCCGAGAGTGGCGAGCCGTAACGCTTCTCGGCACCCTCCATAGTGAGTTTAGCGAGGTAGTCGGCCTCGAACTTTATGCGGTATAGTTTGTCGTAACCTCCAAGTTTCTCGATTTTCTTCTTTGCGGACTCCTCGTCCATCACCACCTCGCCATTCTCGTTGCGAGTAAACTCATTGAAGAGATCCTCCTCGGTCAAACGAGTACGATACTCCTCCTCCGTACCGAATTCGGTAGGGATAGGGAAGACCGGCATAATAGGTGCGTGGTCAATGGAGTATCGCTCCACCTTGTCGCAGATGGCAACCGTATTCTCGATAGCCTCGGGATAGGCAGCGAACAACTCCGACATCTCGCGTGTGGTCTTCATCCACTCCTGCTTGGAGTAGAGCATACGCATTGGGTCGTCCAAATCTCGACCTGTACTCAAACATATAAGGCGGTCGTGAGCCTCGGCATCTTCCTCATTTACGAAGTGGACATCGTTTGTGCAGATGAGTTTGATGTTGTGCTTGCGGGCAAGTTCGACCAACTTCTCGTTTACCTTGCATTGTTTGTCGTAGGTGGTGTGGTCGGCACGCTCAACAGAGGCCTTGTGCAACTGCATCTCCAAATAGTAATCCTCGCCAAAGAGGTTCTTGAACCAGAGTACCGACTCTTCGGCCTCCTGCAAACGTTCCTCGGCAATCAGTCGTGGAATCTCGCCACCCAGACACGCCGAAGCACAGATAAGACCTTCGTGATACTTTTCGAGTTCGCGCCTATCGGTACGCGGACGGTCGTAGAAACCATCGGTCCACGCCTTCGATACTATCTTGATAAGGTTTTTGTAACCCTTGAAATTCTTTGCCAAGAGAATAAGGTGGTAACCACCTCGGTCGGCCTTCTCGCTTTTGAGGTTGAGGTCGCCACGGCGTGCCACATAGACCTCACAACCGATAATCGGCTTGAATGGCGCGATACTTTCGGAGGCGATAATTATCTCGCGAGCTTTCACTGCATCGAATCCAAACTCTTTCTCCATCGCTTGGAGGTCGCCTATGAGTGATGCAAGTTCAGCGAGTTGCTTGCTCTGCTCCTCGCTCGGCTCGAAATCTTTGTTTGCCTTTTGAGCCTGCTCAATTTTGGCTTTGAGTTGAGCCTCTTCGCCCTTTTTCGAGGCGAGAAGCGAGGCGAGGTCGCTCTGCTCGCCTTGGATCGCAAGCATCTTGTCGAGCAACTTTTTCAGCTCCTTCTCTCTGCCTGCTTTCGCACCATTTACCTTGCCCACATAGTTCATAAACTCCTTGATAGCGAACATATTACCGTGATCGGTAATGGCAATGCCCGGCATGCCGTCCTTGATAGCCTTATCCACGAGTTTCTTGACACTCGCCTGACCATCGAGGAGAGAGTATTGGGTGTGGGTATGTAGATGTACGAAACTGCTCATAATTCTCTTTCTTTGCTCACAAAGATAGAGAATAAAAAGGAAATTGACAATTGATAATTGACAATTATAGGAAATTTTAATTCTTAATTTAGTTAATAGCCAATGGCTAATGGCTAACGGCTATATTTGGGCGCGGTTTTTGTTGTTTGCTATCAAAAAAAGTTATAACTTTATAGTAAAATAGGGGTGGTTGTTATGCAAGTTGATGAGTTGGTAGTGGTGGCGGAGTACAACTCTGCAATAGAGGCGGAGATGGCGAAGAGTATCCTCGCGTGCGCGGGCATACGCGCGCAAATAGATAATGAGTATATGACAACGCTCTATCCGGGTGTTATCCGTGCGCGACTGGTGGTCGCCGCCGAGCACTATAAACAGGCACGAACACTTTTGCGCCTACGAGATTAGCGGAGAACTGAGAGCGGAGAGTTGAGAACTGAGTAAAAATAATTCTCAATTCTTATTTGCTCCAAATCTCCCACGAAGCCTCGGCTTGTGCTTCGAACATTGTCATTCCGTCAATGATATGTGCTCCTTGCTCGGCTCCGAGTTGCAGAAACTTGGTTTGGCGAGGATTGTAGACACAGTCGAAAAGCGTATGCTTGGTGGAGAGTGCCGAGTAGGGTAGTTCGGGCGCAGTGTCGATATTCGGGAACATTCCGAGAGGGGTGGTGTTTACGATAATGTGGCACCTGCTCACCAACTCCTCGCTCAAATCTTCGTAGGTCAGGTCTGCCGTACCCTTTGAGCGCGAAACCACCGCGACCTCTGCACCGCCCGTGCGTAGTACATACTGCACGGCCTTCGATGCACCACCCGTACCGAGAACGAGCGCCTTTGCCCCTTCGAGCGTAACCCCTTCGAGCGACTTGCGAATACCTACGACATCGGTGTTGTAGCCGATTAACCCTTCGGGCGTAACCTTCACGCAATTTACCGCACCAATCTCTTGTGCCTCCTCGCTGATAGCGGCAAGCAACGGCATAATTGTCTGCTTGTGCGGTATGGTGACATTGAAACCTGCAAGGTGTTCGCAATGAGGCAATACCTCCTCTGCACTTTCGATAGGCAGTGGGGTATAGTCCGCATCAATACCCTCTGCCGAGAACTTTTCGGCAAAATATGCAGCCGAGAGCGAGTGCCCAAGTGGAAAACCTATTAGCGCAAAGTGTTTCATAATGCAAAGATAATAAAAAGACGAAAGACGAAAGACAAGAGACGAAAGTTTTTTTGTTTTTAGCCATTATAAAATCGTCATTCCGAGCGAATGCAATGAGCGTGGGAATCTCCCTTGTTGTTATTAAAATTAAAAGTGGAAGATCGCCACGAGCCTATGGCTCTCGCGATGACGAAAGATTTATTTTTTGCACTTTTCGGAATAAGTTGCTATATTTGTGGTGTAATCGCTTTGATTGCAGACATAATTACACAGAAAGTGTAAGTTTATTCTCACGATGAAATCTGGAAAATTTCGCTGCAAAGAGAATAGGCAAACTTCTTGTGTCATACCACTTGGTATGGCGTGGGATTGATGCTTATTTTATTTGCAGGGCATTCCAGAGCCTCATCGTTAAAATAAGTTTTCAGCACCACGCTTTCTTTTTATAGTTATTCCATTCGGTGCTGGTGATATAAATTTGAGAGTTATGTACTGCGCAGTTTATACAAATGGGGCAATAGATATGAAACCGACATTCGAGATGTTGCACCATAGTTCCAAATATATTCTATTCTTTGTTAGAATCACCGATTGTATTTCGTGCAGATATTATCATTTACTGAATGTCAAAGGCGAAATATTCCCATTAGAGTTAAATGGGGGCAAATTGATATCTATTATCCACAAACACTCTACTACCCCTCCTGTAATAGCGTTTGAACTTGAATTGCCAGACCGAGGTGTGGAAATAGTAGATGTATATGAGTATCCGAACTTCTATTTTCCGCCCCTATCTATCTCTGCATCTTTAATCAAACATATCAATAAAATAGGTATAAAGGAGTTTTTGCGGTTAGAGTAATAATAAATTATCGCCTCGCAGAAAGAAGACTGCGAGGCGATACCTTTAATTCTTAATTCTCAATTAATCCTGCTTCGCAGGCTTTTCCTCCTTCGCACCTCGGCAAAGTGTGCAAGCACCCTCTGCTCTCGGTTTGGCGTCGGTTCTCAATTAATCCTGCTTCGCAGGCTTTTCCTCCTTCGCACCTCGGCAAAGCGTGCAAGCACCCTCTGCTCTCGGTTTGGCGTCGGTTCTTAATTAATCCTGCTTTGCAGGCTTTTCCTCCTTCGCACCTCGGCAAAG
>JAZRJD010000057.1:0-8167 GCA_045645625.1 Alistipes sp. | reverse complement strand
AGCACCCTCTGCCCTCGCTCCGCAGCGTCAGTTCTCAGTTAATCCTGCTTCGCAGTCTTTTCTTCCTCGCGGCTCGGCATAGTGTGCAAGCACCCTCTGCCCTCGCTCCGCAGCGTCAGTTTTCCGCTTACAGGTCTGTATTCCACTCCCCGTCTGCGGAGGTGCAGATTACGGCACGCTCCTTCTCCACGCTCTTCAACCATTGGTACGCCTTGTACATATTGTAGCCATTACCGGCACTGTCGCCACCGAGTGCGTAGGCAATAATGCAGGAGTGGTTGCGAGTGCGGTAGTACATCGCCTTTACGCGAGCGAGGTACTCTCCCAACAACTCCGGATTATTCGATGGTGTGCCACCTATCTTGCGATTTTGCGACTGCTCGGTAGGGTTTATGTTCGCACGCTCGATAACATAGACTCCCAGGCCATCGCAGATATCGTAAAACCACTCGGGCTGCGGATTGTCGGGAAGGAGGGTGTTGTATCCCCCTGCCTTCAACGCCTTTACCTCGGCAAGAGCCTCGCTGTAAGTTGTGCGGGCATTATATCGAGTCGACTTTATGGCGATAGGCTTGCCATTACGCAGGATTTTGCCATCGGCAAAGGTTGTGCAACCTGCCCCAAGGCGGAACGATATATATTCGCGCGGCTTGCCATCGCGCTTGGTGTAGAGTGTCAGACGATATAACCTCGGATTTGCCGAACTCCACAGATAGCGGCTCTCCTCGCCTAACGAGGTGCGAATATGGAGGGTATCGATAGTGCGACCCGCTACCGGGAACTCGCGCACGGCGTAGTCTATCAACTTATTGTCGGGTGAGTAGATATCGTAACCCACCTGCACCACCTCTTCGAGGTTGAAGTCGTTGCGAACTGCTATATCCAGTTCGAGCGCAAGCCCCTTACCATTGGCAGTCTGCACGATGCGGGCATCGTAGTCGTAGATATGTTTGCGATGCTGCGCAAAGAGGTACGAACCTCGAAACTGCTCGACAAGGTTGCTCTGTGAGCCGCTATTCAACTCGATACACTCCGAGCGGCGCAACAACAAGAGAATCTCGTTTTTGCCCTGACGAAGGTATGGCGAGAGGAGAAAGTCGGCAGGGGTATAGGAGTCCTCGACCGATGCCACCAACTGCTCATTAACCACAAGGTCGTACGCCTTGATGGTGTTCTGAATATGCAGATAGACATTGTAGTCGCTCCATGCGGTAGGCATATCGACAACCTGCCCAACGACCTCTACTTTGCCGACAGCCTCGATGGTTTTAGGCTCAAAACGGATATATCGTTCCGTATGCGAGTGGTCATTTTTGAGTGCCGCTTCGCGCAGGTCAAAGACCGAAAACTCGGTGCGATAGACCTGCTGCGCCTCTGCAATGCAGAGCGATGCGATAGCGCAAAGTGCTAAAACAACTCTTTTCATCTCTTCTATTACCTTTAACTTGCTCAACAAGTCTTAGCAGTTATCCCTGATTTTGAGATACCACAGCGTTAGAAGTGCGAAACCTTCTCACCCAATACCGCCGAGAGCAGATTGTTTGCCGCCGAAGATGCTCCGATGCGGAACAAGTCGGTTGTGAGCCACTCCTCGCCGAGAATCTCCTCAACGATGGTGTAGTACAACGCTGCATCTTCCGGTGTGCGGACACCTCCCGCCGCCTTGAAGCCGACCTTCACGCCCGTCTTCTCGTGGAATAACTTTATCGCACGGCACATAACAACCGCCGCCTCCGGTGTTGCTGCAACATCAATCTTTCCGGTCGAGGTCTTGATAAAGTCGGTGCCTGCCAACATCGCCAACAACGAGGCATCGTGTATCAACTGCGGAGTCTTCAATGCTCCCGTTTCGAGGATAACCTTCAAAACGGTATCCTCGCCCATCTCGGCACGGATAACCTCCACCTCGGCAGCCGCCTCATCATAGTTACCCGTCAGTACCTTGCCGACATTCATCACGATATCGACCTCGTCTGCGCCATTTTCGATAGCCATAGCCACCTCCAACATCTTCACTTCGAGGAAGGTCTGCGATGCAGGGAAGCCTGCCGCAACGCTCGTAATGCGCATAGGCGAGCCATCAACCGCCAAGCCCACAGTCTCGACAAATGAAGGATAGACACAAATCGAAGCAACATTCTCCAATTCAGGATATTTCGCATAGAAATCGACTGCCCTCTTTGCAAACGCCGACACCGACTCCACCGAGTCGTTGCAGGTGAGGGTTGTCAAATCGACAGCCGACAATGCAAAGGCATAGACCTCCTTGCGACAGTTGCGTACCGACAACTCCTTGATGCGTGCGACCTCTGCTGCAACCTCCGCCTCGCTCCACGCAGAGGCAAAATCTTGTAGTTTATTCTTGTACTCCATAGTTATTTTGGCTTTTAGCCATTAGCTTTGTTATCCTTTGTTATCTATTTAATTCCTCTAACATTTTTCTCCCATGCCCAAGCCGCGCGAAGAGTATCGTCCAACGAACGCTCCGCCTGCCAGCCAAGTTCCTCGTTGGCGTGTGCCGTATCTGCCCAGATAGCCACAACATCGCCCGGACGGCGAGGTGCTACCTTATAGTTGAGTTTCAACTCATTCACACGCTCGAAGGTGTTCACCAACTCCAATACCGATACTGCACGACCTGTGCCAACATTGAATATCTCGTAGTTCTCCTTATTCTTGTTGTCAATCATACGCTTGATTGCCACCACATGAGCCTTTGCCAAATCGACAATGTCGATATAGTCGCGCAGGCACGAGCCGTCAGGAGTGTCATAATCATCGCCAAATACCGACAAACACTCGCGGACTCCCGCTGCGGTCTGTGTAATAAATGGAACGAGATTTTGCGGTACACCGCGTGGCAACTCGCCAATCAAAGCCGATGGGTGCGCACCGATAGGGTTGAAGTAGCGCAAAGCGATACCCTTCAAGCCGCCGTACGCTGCCACCGAGTCGCGCAAGATATCCTCGCACATCTGCTTGGTGTTGCCATACGAAGATGTTGCAGGCTTGCGAGGAGTCTGCTCCGTAACAGGCAACTCGTCAGCCTCGCCATAGACCGTAGCCGAAGAGGAGAACACGATATTGTGGCGGTCGTACTCGCGCATCAGGTCTACCACATTCATAAACGAAAGGAGGTTGTTGCGATAGTACTTCATTGGGTCTGCCACCGACTCGCCCACAGCCTTAAACGCCGCAAAGTGAATTACCGAGTCGAACTCATACTTCTCGAAGACCTCGCGGAACGCCTCTTTGTCGCAGCAATCGACATTGATGAATGGCACATCTACGCCCGTAATCTTGCGTACACCTTCAACACCCGACATATCGGCATTCGAGAGGTTGTCGGCAACAACAACATTCAAGCCGGCATTAATCAACTCAACCGCAGTATGTGAGCCGATATAACCCGCACCACCAGAGACTAAAACGGTCTGCTTTTTCATTCTTGTAGTTATTTGTAGTTTTCTCTATACCAAAACTGCTGCATAGCGGCAAATTTCCACTATACCACACAAAGTTAGTATATTTTTCCTATATTTGTAGCATCTTTATGGAAAAAATTGGTTGTATGAGTATTATTACCGCCGAACATATTACCAAACGATTTGCAGCGCATACGGCACTCGATGATGTATCGGTCGAGATACCGCGTGGCTCGGTCTATGGACTTTTGGGACCAAACGGTGCCGGCAAGACCACCCTTATACGCACCATCAATCGTATAACACTCCCTGACGAGGGGCGAATCCTCTTCGATGGCAAGCCGATAACGCAACGCGATATCTTCCGCATCGGCTATCTCCCCGAGGAGCGCGGTCTCTACCGCAAGATGAAGGTGGGCGAACAGGCACTCTTCCTCGCCAAACTCAAAGGGTTGTCGCACCACGAGGCTCTTATTCGCCTGAAAGAGTGGTTTACGCGACTTGGCATCGAGGATTGGTGGAACAAGAGGGTCGAAGACCTCTCGAAGGGCATGGCGCAGAAGGTGCAGTTTATCGCAACTGTGCTACATCGCCCCGAGTTGCTTATCTTCGATGAGCCATTTTCGGGTTTTGACCCCATAAATGCCAACCTTCTCAAAGAGGAGATACTGCGACTGCGCGATGAGGGGGCAACGGTGATTTTCTCAACGCACAATATGTCTTCGGTGGAGGAGATTTGCGACCATATAACTCTTATCAACAAGTCGCACAACATTCTTTCGGGCAAGGTCGATGATATTCGCCGCGCACATGGCGGAAACATCTTCTCGGTGCAGTACAAGGGCGATGGTAAGGCTCTTGCCGAGCGACTTGGCGGTGCGTGTGAAATTCTCGAACACGAGGAGTCCACGACAGGCTTCTCCTCGCTAAAAATCCATATCGAGCGCAATGAGGATATTCGCTCGGCGGTGTCACTCATTAACGATGCGGTCGAGATGCGCCAATTCACCGAGACAATACCTTCGATGAACGATATCTTTATCCGAGCGGTGAAGGGATAAGCGAAACGAAAAACTAATCACGGCAGAACGATTATAGGGATTATGGTGGCTTATAGGGTGCGCGGAAACTAAATAAATTCTTTTATTGTCAATTATTTTTCCGTATTCCGCTCTCCGTTTGTTGTCCCTCCGTTTTTCTGGGGGGGGGACGAAGCAATTTTTCCGTTTCTCTCGTCTAAACAATTACAAGCCCAAAGTATATAATATCCCAAACGCAAAAAGCCTCACAAACAGCAACAAAAAATTGATTTTAAGTAGATGAGAGCAAGGCGCACAAGAAATCCGCTTGCGCAGCATACTAAGCGTATGTGAGCAAGCGGATTATCGAAGTGCAACGAAGCTATCGCTGCTTAAAATGCTTTTTTACATTTTCTTGCCGACATTAGTCTTCTTCGCAACCTTAGCAGCAGTAGCCTTGGTAGCAGCAGCCTTTGGAGCCTTTGCCTTAGGTGCCTTTACTACGGTAGCGTCCTCAACTGTGTCGGTAGTCTTCTTCGCACGCGAACGGCGAGTCTTTGGCTTCGCCTCAGCAGCAGGTGCAGCAGCAGGAGTTACACCGAGAGTGTATGCCTCGTTGAAATCAACGAACTCGATGATACACATATCGGCACCGTCACCCAAACGGAATCCGGTCTTCAAAATACGAGTGTAACCTCCTGGGCGCTCTGCAATCTTAGGAGCGATGGTGCGGAACAACTCTGTAACCGCCTCCTTCTGTTTGAGGTACGAGAATACTACACGGCGCGAGTGGGTTGTGTCCTCCTTCGAGCGAGTTACGAGTGGCTCGATGAACTGACGAACAGCCTTTGCCTTCGCAACAGTGGTCTCAATACGCTTGTGGAGGATAAGGGACGATGCCATGTTCGACAACATCGCCTTACGGTGTCCCGCCTGACGACCAAGATGATTGAAATTCTTATTGTGTCTCATAATTATTCTTTATCAAGTTTGTAAATTGATACATCCATTCCGAACTTCAAGTCGAGCGATGCCAAGAGTGCATCGAGTTCTGTGAGCGACTTCTTACCGAAGTTGCGGAATTTGAGAAGGTCGTTACGATTGAGTGTTACCAAGTCTCCGATTGTCTCTACATCGGCTGCTTTGAGACAGTTGAGAGCACGAACACTCAAATCCTTATCTACCAACTTTGTTTTGAGCAGTTGTCGCATGTGCAACTCTGGCTCGTTCAACTCTGCCTCCGAAGATACCTCATCGAGATTGATGGTCATCTTCTCGTCCGAGAAGAGCATGAAGTGCTGAATGAGAATCTTAGCAGCCTCCTTCAATGCCTCCTTTGGCTTGATAGAGCCATCGGTGGTGATTTCGAGATTCAACTTCTCGTAGTCGGTACGCTGCTCGACACGATAGTCCTCACGCGAATACTTTACATTCACGATTGGTGTGTGAATCGAGTCGATTGGCAACAAACCAAACTCTGCATTTGCAGGAGTATTCTCCTCTGCCGGTACATAGCCACGACCCTTACCAATGGTGATGGTAAGTTGCATCTTGCTTCCTGGGGCAAGGTGGCAGATAACTAACTCCGGATTGAGAACTTTGAACGATGTCAAGAAGTTCGAGATGTAACCTGCTGTGAGTTCGGTTACGCCCGCTACATTGATGGTAGCCTTCTCGAAGTCCTGATTCTCAACGGTGCGAATGAAACGGATCTGTTTGAGATTCAAAACGATCGACAACATATCCTCCATTACGCCCGGAATAGCGGCAAACTCATGGTCAACGCCCTCAACCTTGACGGTTGTAATCGCATAGCCCTCCAACGAAGAGAGCAATACGCGGCGCAAAGCATTACCGATAGTCATCGCGTAGCCCGGCTCCAACGGACGGAACTCAAACTTTCCGAACGATGCGGTCGACTCTACTACGATTACCTTCTCGGGTCTTTGAAACGCTAAAATTGCCATAATTTTTATTGTGTGTTATTAGTTACTATTTAGAGTACAACTCGACAATGAACTGCTCCTTGATATTCTCAGGAATCTCCTCACGCTCCGGACGAGCCAAGAACTTACCGCTCATTGTTGCGCCGTCCCACTCCAACCATGCGTAACGGCTGTGGTTTGTGCCGAGCAACGACTCGCTGATAACCTCCAAGGTCTTCGACTTCTCGCGTACCGATACTACATCGCCTACGCGCAATGAATACGATGGAATGTTAACAACATTTCCATTAACACAGATGTGGCGGTGCGACACGAGTTGACGCGCTGCTGCACGAGTAGGAGCGATGCCAAGACGATATACTACATTGTCCAAACGGCACTCCAACAACTTCAACAAGTTCTCACCTGTGATACCACCCATACGGGCTGCTGCCTCGTAAGTACGAGCAAACTGCTTCTCCAACAAACCGTAGGTATACTTTGCCTTCTGCTTCTCGTTGAGCTGTGTACCATACTCCGATACCTTCTTGCGCTTGCGAGCAAGACCGTGCTGTCCCGGTGGCACATTGCGCTTGTCGAGAGACTTGTCAGCACCATAGATTGCCTCGCCAAAACGGCGGGCGATTCTTGTTTTTGGTCCTATATACTTTGCCATTGTTTTTTACTTTTTTTGTTTGATTAAGTTTTTCAGTGATTCTCTTTGTTCGCCTTACTCGCGCATTATACACGGCGGCGGTTAGGAGCACGGCAACCATTGTGTGGCAGTGGAGTTACATCGATAATCTCGGTAACCTCGATTCCTGCACCGTGAATTGTACGAACTGCACTCTCACGACCCTGTCCCGGACCCTTCACATAAACCTTAACCTTACGCAATCCCATATCAAAGGCAACCTTTGCGCAGTCTGCTGCCGCAGTCTGTGCTGCATAAGGGGTGTTCTTCTTCGAACCACGGAAGCCCATCTTACCAGCCGATGACCAACTGATAACCTCACCAACCTCGTTAGTGATGGTAATGATGACATTGTTGAAGGTAGAGTGTACGAAAGCCATGCCATTCGTACCAACCTTAACGACCTTCTTCTTAACTGATTGTGTTTTCTTTGCCATAATTCTTCACTATTACTTAGTTGCCTTCTTCTTATTTGCTACGGTCTTCTTCTTACCCTTGCGTGTACGAGCATTGTTCTTGGTGCTCTGTCCACGAACTGGAAGACCGATACGATGACGGATTCCACGGTAGCAACCGATATCCATCAATCGCTTAATGTTCAACTGTACGAGCGAACGAGCCTCACCCTCTACCTTGATATCCATCTCGGCGATAGCGGCACGGATTGCTCCGACCTGCTCATCTGTCCACTCATCTACCTTTGTGTCGTAGCTGATGCCACACTTGTCGAGGATCTTCTGAGCCGTGCTGCGACCAATACCGTAAATGTAGGTCAAGCCGATCTCGCCTCGCTTATTCTTTGGTAAATCTACACCGACTATACGTGCCATAAATTTTCTCTTTTCTTTTTTAGTTAAAAAGTTTTTTATTTACCCTTGGCGCATTTTGAACTTAGGATTCTTCTTGCAGATAACATAGAGCTTACCCTTGCGTCTTACAATCTTGCAATCCTCGCTTCTCTTTTTGATTGATGCTTTTACTTTCATAATTTTTCAAGCAATCTTTTGTTATTTGTACCTAAAGGATATACGACCCTTACTCAAATCATAAGGTGTCATCTCCACTTTTACTTTATCTCCCGGAAGGATTTTAATGTAGTGCTGA
>JAZRJD010000056.1:0-27306 GCA_045645625.1 Alistipes sp. | reverse complement strand
GAACTATTTTTGTGCAAGGCAAGGTAGAGAAAGCGCAGCATAGTAGATCTATGTGAGCATTTCGCTATCCGCAGACTTGTGCAAAAAGAGCCAATCAGAACGATTTTTAGTTGTAGTTGGAATTAAGATACTCCTGAACTGTAAACTCCGTCTCGCACGGCTCAATACCTTCGGCAACAAACTCGTTGGTGTGTTGTAACTTCTCGCCACCAAGAACACAACGACTAAGAAAGGTGATAATCTCATTGTGATTATCGGTTAGCGGCAAGAGTGCCAATGCATGGTCGCGATAGTGTGCCGAGTGGAAATAGTAAGTTGCGCCAAGGTTGTGCAACTGCTCGGCGAGATAGTCGGAGCCATAGAATCCAGTGGCAAGAATTGTCGCCTTGCGATATGGCACATTGCGGTCTGCATTGCCATGAAAGAGCATCACAGGGCAAACCTTTTCGCCCCATTCAGGCTCTCCCAATACCGAGTACACCGCACCCGCAAAGGCGATAACGCCCGCAAAGTTAAAGTCGGCAGGGAGAATCTTGGCATATCGCTCACGATTAGAGATATAGTTCTCCGCCTGCAATACCGCAATCGCTCCCGCACTCGAACCACTCGCAACTATCAGCGAGGTGTCGATGCCCATCTTGTCGCCATTGTCGAGCAGATATTTTGTAGCACGCAGCACATCTTCGGCGGCATAGTTTACCGAGCGATACATCGCCCAAGCACCCTCCATAGGACCAACATCTTCGTTTTTGTCGAGCGTATACTCCATGCCGAGTCGATAGTCAATCGATAGCACATCAAAGCCCTGCGATAGTAGCATCTCGAAGTATGGCATATATCGCTCATCGGCACGATTGCCATGCGAGAAGCCACCACCAAAGGCGAACAATACGCAAGGGTGCGTCCCCTCGCCCTCGGCGCGATAGTGGTCGAGATATAGAGGTTTTTCGCCCTCTGCAAAGCAGTATGTTGTAGGTGTGGTCTGCGCAGAGAGTGTTGTAATAGCCATAATCGATAAAATTAGCAATAAGTAGCGTTTCATATATTAGGGGCTTTTAGCCATTGGCTTATTTATATTTTCCTTTCCAAAGTTGCTGCATACGCTCGGCAATACGCTGCTCGGTGGCATTCTCGGTGTTCGGGTGGTAGAACTGTGTACCAATCAACGACTCTGGCATAAACTCCTGCTCCACAAAGTTACCCTCGTACTCGTGAGCATACTTGTAGTTCGCACCATAGCCCTGCTCCGCCATCAAATCGGTAACGGCATTGCGCAGATGCAACGGCACAGGGCGCAGATTGGTATCTTTCTGTACAAATGCAAGAGCCTCGTTTATAGCCGCATACGCCGTATTGCTCTTCTGCGATGTGGCAAGATAAATGGTCGTTTCGGCAAGCGTTATACGCGCCTCAGGCATACCGATTTTATGTACCGTATCGAAGCAAGCATTTGCCAGCAACAAGGCATTCGGATTTGCCAAGCCGATATCCTCCGATGCCAAAATCACAAGTCGGCGTGCGATAAATCGCGGCTCCTCACCACCTGCCAACATTCGTGCCAAGTAGTAGATTGCAGCGTTTGGGTCACTGCCGCGCACGCTCTTAATAAAGGCGGAGATTATATCGTAGTGTTGCTCGCCATTCTTGTCGTAGAGGGCTATATTCTGCTGCAACACCTCCGTAACAAGGTCGTCAGTAATTGTCAAGTCGCCCTCGCGCGAGGAGGTTATAATATCCAACATATTCAGCAACTTACGCGCATCCCCACCCGCAAAGCGGAACAAAGCTGCCGACTCCTCGACCTTGATATTGCGTTTTTTCAACTCCTCATCGGTGGTCAGCGCGCGGTCGAGCAACTTCTGCAAATCTTCGTCTTGCATTGGCTTTAATGTATAGACCTGACAACGACTCAACAGTGGCGAGATAACCTCGAACGAAGGGTTTTCGGTTGTGGCACCTATAAGAGTTATAACGCCCTGCTCCACAGCACCAAGGAGTGAATCTTGTTGCGATTTGTTGAAGCGGTGAATCTCATCGATAAACAGGAGTGGCGTTGTGGCAGAGAAGAACTTTTGATTCTTTGCCGACTCAATAACCTCGCGCACCTCCTTCACACCCGAAGTTACAGCCGAGAGGGTATAGAAAGGTCGTTCGAGGGTATTTGCCACGATACGGGCAAGGGTTGTCTTACCCACCCCCGGAGGTCCCCACAATATAAACGAAGGTACATTCCCCGCCTCGATAAAGCGGCGGAACACACCACCCTCCCCGACCAGATGTTGCTGACCGATGTAATCTTCGAGGGTCTGAGGACGAAGCCTCTCTGCCAAAGGTGCAGACATACTTATTTCTTAATCTTGTTGTATTCTTCGATTGCTTTTCCCAAAATGCGAATCGCCTTTTTCAACTCCTCTTTTTCGAGTATGTAGGCGATGCGGACCTCGTCTTTGCCGAGACCCGACTCGGAGTAGAAACCCGATGCCGGGGCAAGCATCACCGTTGCACCCTCGTACTCAAATTCGCGCAAGCACCACTCGCAGAATTTGTCGCTATCGTCTATCGGCAAGCGTGCGATAGTGTAGAACGCTCCCATCGGAATTGGCGAAAATACGCCGTCTATCTTATTCAACTCATCGACCAAACAGTTGCGGCGTTCGATATACTCCTCGTAGGTGTGTATCGAGTACTCGCGCGGAGCATCGAGCGAAGCCTCCGCCGCAATCTGTCCGAGCAGCGGTGGCGAGAGGCGCGCCTGACAGAACTTCATTACCGCAGCGCGCAGGGTTTTGTTCTTCGTTATCAAAGCACCAATACGGATACCGCACTCGGAATATCGCTTCGACACCGAGTCAATCAACACCACATTCTCCTCGATACCCTCCAAGTGGCACGCCGAGATATATGGAGAACCCGTGTAGATAAACTCGCGATACACCTCGTCCGAGAAGAGGAACAAGTCGTGTTTCTTCACAAGGTCGCGAATACGATTCATCTCCTTGCGGGTATAGAGGTAGCCGGTAGGATTGTTCGGATTACAAATCAGAATTCCGCGTGTGCGCTCGTTAATCAACGCCTCGAACTGCTCTATCGAAGGCAGTGCAAAGCCATTCTCGATGGTCGAGGTTATAGGTCGAATTACTGCACCTGCCGATACTGCGAATGCCATATAGTTGGCGTAGGCAGGCTCAGGCACAATAATCTCATCGCCCGGATTGAGACACGACATAAAGGCAAACAACACCGCCTCGGAGCCACCTGAGGTAACGATGATATCCTCGGGCGAGAGTTTGATTTGGTATTGGTCGTAGTAGCCCACCAACTTCTCGCGCAGGGAGAGGAAGCCGTCACTTGGGCTATACTCCAAAATCTCGCGGTCGATATTGCGAATGGCATCGAGTGCCACCTGTGGAGTCTTGATATCGGGCTGACCGATATTGAGATGATAGACCTTTGTTCCTCGTTTTTTGGCCTCCTCGGCAAGCGGAGCAAGTCGGCGGATAGGCGATGCCGGCATCAACACGGCGCGTTCTGAAATTTTTGGCATAGTCAAAAAAGTAAAATTAACCTTACAAAGATAGGAAAAATAAGTTAAAAGTTGAAAGTTTAGAGTCAAAAGTTAAAAAAGAGTAAAAAATCCACCTATAATACACTAAGCATCAGAAACATAGACAATGGGCAGTGAAAATTATTAAAAAATTTTCGTAAAATATTTGCACAACTCAAAAAAAGCCCCTATCTTTGCACTCGCAATTCGGCTCCGTAGCTCAACTGAATAGAGTACTTGACTACGGATCAAGCGGTTCCAGGTTTGAATCCTGGCGGAGTCACAAGGCGGTCATCGAAAGATGACCGTTTTTGTTTTATATGTACCCTTTTATCAGCAGGAGCAGGGGGGGGATAAAAAACAACAACACTAAACCATATAATTCCAAATAAAAAATAGGGCAATCGCCCTATTTTTTTATTTCTGTCTGAAATATATCTGAATTGGTACGCCCGAGAAGTCCCAATGTTCGCGAAGATGATTCTCCAAGAAGCGGCGGTAGTTCTCGCGGATATACTGCGGCAGGTTGCAGAAGAATACAAACTGCGGCGTAGGTGTAGGCAACTGCATCGCATACTTGATGCGAATATACTTACCCTTGGTTGAAGGTGGCGGTGTCTCCTCGATAATCGGCAACATATAGTCGTTGAACTCCGATGTAGGAATACGACGCGAACGCGACTCATAGACACGAATCGCCGTCTGCAACACATCGAGGATACGCTGCTTGTTGAGTGCCGAAGTGAAGATAATAGGAATATCGTTGAACGGTGCAAGTCGCTTTGCGAGAGCCTCCTTCCACTCCTTCATGGTATTGTTGCCCTTCTCTATCAAGTCCCACTTGTTCACCACGATAACGCAGCCCTTGCGGTTGCGGACAATAAGGTTGTGGATATTCAAATCCTGCGACTCCAAGCCCTGCTGTGCATCGAGCATCAACACGCAGACATCCGATGCCTCGATAGCGCGAATCGAACGCATAACTGAGTAGAACTCCAAATCCTCCATCGTCTTGCCCTTCTTGCGCATACCTGCGGTATCGACCAAGTAGAAGTCCATACCAAACTTGTTGTAGCGTGTATGGATAGAGTCGCGAGTAGTACCTGCGATGTTGGTTACGATATTGCGATCTGTTCCGAGCAGAGCATTCGTAAGGGAGGACTTACCAACATTCGGGCGACCTACGATAGTGATGCGTGGGAGGTCATCGAGTTCCTCCGCCTCGCAATCCTCGGGCAGGTGTTTCAGAATCTCGTCCATCAAATCTCCCGTGCCGCTACCCGACATCGAAGAGATGCAGAATGGGTCACCAAGACCGAGTGAGTAGAAGTCGTTGGAAGAGTAGATAAGGTCGTAGTTATCGACCTTATTGCAGACAAGAATTGTGCGCTTCTTGGCACGGCGCAGCACCTCTGCCATCATCATATCGAGGTCGGTAACGCCTGTGCCAACCTCCACCATAAAGAGGATTACATCAGCCTCCTCGATGGCAAGCAACACCTGCTTGCGAATCTCGTCCTCGAAGATATCGTCACTATTTACCGAATAACCACCCGTATCGATAATCGAGAACTCGCGACCATTCCAGTCGGTCTTGCCGTAGTGGCGGTCGCGGGTTGTTCCCGCAGTCGAATCAACTATCGCCTGACGATTTCCGACAAGACGATTGAAGAGTGTACTCTTGCCCACATTCGGGCGTCCAACTATTGCTACTAAACTCATACTCTTTCAGCTTTTAGCCATTAGCCATTAGCTATTAGCTCTTTATTTGCATAATTTTACGGCTACAAAGGTACAAAAAGTTTGAGATTTCGCCAATAATAGGTCGTAATTTCAAAAATAATTGTTATTTTTGGGGAGTTATTAAAGTGGATAATGTTGTCAATTATGAGATATAGAGGATTTAAGGTGCTAACCATTTTGCTGTTAGTCACACTTTTGGGCACTGCCACAGCGTATGCTTCGCCATCGAACAGAGAGAGGTCGCACAAGACAAAGCAGGCTCCAAAGGTCAGCACGGAGTTCGGTTTGGGCGTAGGGGCACGATACAATTGGTTTCAGGTGCAACCCATAAGTAGCGACTTCACTCCGAATATCACAATGAAGATGTCGTACGGCGCAGCGTTGCAGTTCCGCCTCAACATCGGCAAGTCATTCGGTATCCAACCCGAGATATCGTACGCCTACTCCACCCTGCGCATAAAGGACAAAACCAACGATTTCAGTGCCAAGTCCAAGTTCAGCATGGTGCAAGTGCCGTTGCTCTTGTCGTTCCGCATTGCGATGTTCCGCATCAACTTCGGACCCGTATTTACGCTGATGGACAATCCGACATACCCCGTTTCGAGTGGCGATGAGGGTGCCGTAAAGCAGATGCCTCTCGGCAAGATATTCCCAACGGTAACCTACGCGGCAGGTATCAGTGTCAAGTTTGCAAAGTGCATGATGCTCGATTTGCGTTATGCCGACCAATTTACAAATATAAAGTCGTACAACTCCTACATCTGGACTCTCGATGACAAGGCACAGAATAGCGGAACTCAAACCTTCCGCACCCGCAGCCGCAGTGTGCAGTTGAGAATCGGGTATGTGTTTTAATTGAGAATTGAGAATTGAGAATTGAGAGTGGAGAGTTTTTAATTAGTGAGGAGTGAGTAACGAGGAGTGAGGAGTTGAAAGAATAATTTTGCATTCTGCATTTTGCTCCCAGCGCACCCCAGTAAAGCGACCAACGGGAGCGTTCCCAGTAGCCCCCAGTAACCCCTATTAAGACCGCGCCTTACCAACAGTCGGAGTCCGCAAAAACAAGAAAACTAAAAAAGCCAATAGTAATGGCTAAAAGCAACAAAGATAATGACCGAAACAACAGGCAAAGAGATAATAATCGAGGGTGTCGATACCCGCGAGTTGTACGGAGCAAAGGAGTGCTACCTGCAACAGATTGTGGCGATGCACCCAAAACTCAAAATAGTAGCACGAGGCTCTTCGTTGAAGGTGCTTGGTTCAAAGGGCGATGTGGAGCGTTTTGAGCGTCAGATGGCAGGTTTGATAGCCTACTACGACCGCTACGGACATATCTCGAAAGAGGTGGTCGAGCAGTCGTTTGCAACGGGCTTTGCCGAGGCTGCCGAGCAGGCGCACAAGAGCGACAAGGAGGTTATCGTCTATGGCAACAATGGCGTAATCGTCAAGGCTCGCACCGACAATCAGCGCAAATTGGTCGATTTGTACGACCATAACGATTTGATATTTGCGACAGGTCCTGCGGGTTCGGGTAAGACCTACACGGCTATCGCTTTGGCTGTTCGTGCCTTGCGCGAGAAGCAGGTACGACGAGTAATTTTGACACGCCCTGCGGTGGAGGCAGGCGAGAAGTTGGGATTTCTGCCGGGCGACTTAAAAGATAAGTTAGACCCCTATTTGCAACCTCTCTACGATGCGCTGAACGATATGATTCCGCCTGCCAAGTTGCAGAAATTTATGGAGGACGGCACGGTGCAGATTGCGCCACTCGCCTATATGCGTGGTCGCACATTGGACAACGCCTTTGTAATTCTCGATGAGGCGCAGAACACCACCCTATCGCAGATAAAGATGTTCCTTACTCGTATGGGCAGGAACGCAAAGTTTATCGTTACGGGCGATGTTACGCAGGTCGATTTGCCCCACAAGAGCGACAGCGGCTTGGTGCGGGCGATGAACACTGTAAAGGGCATTAAGGGCATTGGTTTTGTAGAATTCAACAAGGGCGACATTGTCCGTCACGAATTAGTTAAACACATCGTCGAGGCGTTCGATAAACAAACGGAAAACTAATAACTAAAAACCAAAATACTATGAATTACAATTTGGAGAATTTGAAACCAGCATTGGTTTGGAAACATTTTAAGGCGATTTGCCAAATTCCGCACCCATCGCACCACGAGGAGAAAATTCGTGAGTATGTTGTGGAGTTTGCTAAGGCTCACAACCTCGAATATACGGTTGATGAGGCGTGCAATGTCTATATCGCAAAGCCTGCGACACCTGGCTACGAGGGTCGCAAGGGCATCGTTTTGCAGGCGCACCTCGATATGGTACCGCAGAAGAACAACGACAAGGTTTTCGACTTCGAGAATGACCCTATCGAGGCTTATATCGATGGCGAATGGGTTACCGCTAACGGAACAACCCTCGGCGCAGACAATGGTATCGGCGTGGCGTGTATTCTCGCAGTTTTGGAGGATAACACCCTCGAACACGGTGCAGTCGAAGGTCTCTTCACCGCAACCGAGGAGACCGGCATGGACGGTGCTTTCGGATTGAAGGCAGGGTTGCTCAAAGGCGACATTCTATTAAATCTCGACTCCGAAACCGAGGGTGAGTTATATGTTGGTTGCGCAGGTGGAACGGATGCAAATATCACACTCCCCTACACCGCAGAGGTTGCGCCACAGGGTTGGTCGGCACTCAAACTCGAAGTTAAGGGCTTGAAGGGCGGTCACTCGGGCATTCAGATTGGCTTCCAGCGTGGAAATGCCAACCGCTTGTTGTGCCGTCTGTTGCTCCACACCGAGCAGGAGTGGCTGCTCGCATCGGTTGATGGCGGCGGCTTGCGCAACGCTATCCCACGCGAAGCTCAGGCAGTAGTTCTCGTTCACAATGTAGAGGCGTTCAAAGCGGAGGCTACCGCATACGAAAAGACCTTGCAGGCGGAGTTCGAGAATATCGAGGATTCGATTGCGGTACTCGTAGAGGAGGTTGCTACTCCTGCGGAGATTATCCCATCGGCAACGGCACAAAACCTCGTAAAGGCGGTTGTTGGCGCACCTAACGGCGTAGTAAAGATGTCGGTAGAGATGGAGGGTTTGGTGCAGACCTCGACAAACCTCGCTCGTGTGGTATCGAATGGCGAGTGCGTGAAGATTCAGTGTCTGCTTCGTTCTTCGGTTTCGAGCGAGAAGGTTGCACTCGGCGAGGCTATCAAGGGTGTATTCGAGATGGCTGGTGCAGAGGTTGAGTTGTCGGGCTCGTACGATGGTTGGAAGCCTAATATGGAGTCGCCAATCTTGAAGGCGATGCTTGCATCTTACGAGGCATTGTATGGCAAGAGGCCAGCCGTAACCGCTATCCACGCAGGTTTAGAGTGCGGAATTATCGGTGGTGTATATCCAAACCTCGATATGATTTCGTTTGGTCCTACAATCTGCTACCCTCACTCTCCAGACGAGAAAGTAGAGATTGCATCGGTTGCAAAGTTTTACGACTTCTTGCTACACACATTAAAGAACGCTCCTGCGAAATAGTATGACTCATCAGAATACAGAACGCTGGTTTATAATAGTAAATCCAACATCGGGCGGAGGTAAGGGATTGGAGGATTTTCCGAAAATCTCGCACCTCCTCCGCGAAAACGGAGTGGAACACGACCCTGCATTTACCGAGCATCGCTACCACGCCACAGAATTGACGGTCGAGGCGATAAATCGCGGCTATCGTAAGGTTGTAGTCGTGGGTGGCGATGGAACACTCAACGAGGTTGTCAATGGACTCTTTATCCAAAAGCAGTGTGAGCCGAAGGATATTCTTCTCGCCGTTATTGCCGTAGGTACGGGTAATGACTGGGTGCGCACATTCGGCACCCCGCGAAACTACTCGGCAGCCATTCGCGCCATCGTGGAGGGGCACTCCTTCCTGCAAGATGTGGGTAAGGTTACCTATACCGAGTCGAAGTTCGAGCAGACACGCTATATGGTAAATGTGGCAGGATTGGGTTTTGATGCCTATGTAATACAGATATTTAATCATCTAAAATTGAAGGGTTACAAAGGCAAATGGCTCTATCTGTATAGTCTTTTAAGAGGTTTCTTCTCGGCAAAGCCAGCCGGAGCGCATATCAAGGTCGATGGCAAGGTGATATACAACCAACTACTCTTCTCGTTGGCGGTCGGTATTTGTCGCTACAACGGAGGAGGTATTCAGCAGTTACCTCGTGCCGTAGCCAATGACGGCTTGCTCGACTTCACAATTATCCGTCCTGTGCATTGGTGGCATGTGGTATTCCGTGCAAGGCGACTCTTCAATGGCGAGATATATACTATCGGTCATGTGCAGCATGCGCAGGGCAAGAGCATTACCATAGTATCTGCACCAAATATGCCACTCGAAACCGATGGTGAGTTGCAGGGTGGCACACCTATTACAATCTCCGTTGTTCCGCGTGCGGTGCGCATAGTCGTAACCGAAGATTTTTTGCAGGGGGGGGGTAAAATAGCGAAGTAAATAGTAGATTGCCTTCTTGGCACGAAGGTTGCTTTTTCATCGTGTGGTTTAACAAATAAAAATCTACACGATGAAAAAGTTTTTACTTTCGTTTGCCATTGTGGCAACTATTTTCGGAGGATTGTTTGCTTGTGGCGAACAGACAAAGTGGAATCGCGAGGAGCGACAGGCTATGCGCAACCTCCTGCGCGACTATCGCAAAATGGTATATCTGAACGACCTCACCGAGGCGGAGTATATGCTCTTTACAGACCGTGTATTGGCTTCGGTCGAGGAGGACTATCCGGTCTATACCACATTTATTGAGATGCCTGCCGTAAATGATACGGTGCAGGTGTATGTCGTAACAACCATTGTAGAGCAGTTGGCTGCCGATGCCTCGAATATGCGACACCTCTACCCTTATCGCGACCTTGTGGCGGCAAACATTCTGCCCGATGGTTTGAGCCGAGCGCAACAAAATGCCTTCTACCAATGTTTTGCCAATGCGGTGGATAACACCTACGCCAATGCCGAGCAGTTGGTAAATGCAATAGTTGCCGACACGGTGCAGACCTCGCAGATAGCACAGATGCAGACCGCCTGCGCCAACGAACTCTTCGGCTGGACAGTAGAAATAATAGAGGTGGGCAATTAAGCCTACCTCTATTATTTAATTGAGAATTGAAAATTGAGAATTGAGAATTATTTTTAACTACTCACTATCTAAAAGTTTGCTACTGCTCGGTACTTGCCTTCGTGGTGTTCGTAACAGAATAGGCGTTTGCCGTTTGTCAGCACAATATATCGCGCCTTAACCACGCTGTTATAGCGTGTTGCCTGCATAACAACCTCACCATCAATCTCCACATCGGGGGCTTTGCACTCAACTAATATATAGGGTTTGGCAAAGTCATCTATCACAACAATATCTGCGCGTTGGTGCTGTCCATTGATATTTACGGGGTACTCTTGCGAGATGCGCAGTGCCGCGATTCCCTTATGCGCAACAAGCCACCCTATAACATGCTGTCGCACCCACTCCTCGGGAGTGAGGAGCAGCCACTTACCACGCAACGAGTCCCAGATATATTTCTCGCCCTCCAAATCCTTTATTCGGGCAGAAATATCGGGAAATATAAGTTTAGTCGTGTTGGGCATAGCGTTTTATCGAAATAAATTGTACCTTTGCGACAAAGATACAAAAAAATTATGAAGAGAATAGCACTCTTTGCAACCATATTTCTTGTTGCAACCTTCGGCACTGCTCTCGCACAGGACAGTTACGACCTCTCGGCACGCGGCGTTGAGCCGGCACGCACACATATTCTGCCCTACCACCGTATGGCTGATGCCGTAAAGGGAGATGCCTCGCAGTCGCGCTTTATGGCTGTTGTCGAGGAGTTGTCGCGCAGTGACGAGGGCACAACCGCAACATTCACAACCCACTTTGCATTGCCAGTGCAATGGCTCAACCGACAAGTTATTCTTCGTGTGGGTTACGCCTCTTCCGCCTATACCTTATATATAAATGGTCGCGAGATGGGATTTTCTCCATCGGGAGTGATGGGTGCAGAGTTCAACATCACAAAGGCGACAAGAGAGGGGCGCAACGAGGTTGTCGTAAAACTCGACCGTGCGCTACTTGCCAACAGACTGTACAAGCCCGAAAATCTCGTATTGGAGGGTATCGAGATATTTTCGCAACCTACAATCCGAGTACGCGACATTGTGGCAAACCTTACGCTCAATGAACAGGGCGAGGACATTGCCGAGTTTGCAATACCGGTTAAGTGTGATGCTCTCAATCGTAAGGAGGCACGCCTGCACTACGCCTTACGACTCAACGATACGGTGGTCGTAGCGGAGGGTTACCGCGAAATTGCACTCGATATGCGCCGCGAGGATACACTGCGTTTTGCCTGCGTAGTACCGACTACGGCGTTGTGGAGTGCAAAAAATCCTAAGATGTTGCGCCTCGACTTGGAGAGCCGCATCGACAACCGCATTGCCGAGTGCATCAGTCGAGAGATTGCACTGCGCGAGTTAAAGATGCAGGGCAAGAAGTTCTATATCAACAATGAGGTTGTTACCCCTAATCTTGCCGAGTGGGAGGCGGTAAAGAGTCTTGACGAGGTGGTGAAGTATGGCTATAACGGCATTATCGTAACCCTCGACCGCGGAGCCGACAAGGTTATTGAGGAGTGTGCGAAGCGAGGACTTTATGTTGTTGTTCGCACCCCAATCGACACTACCCTATTGGGCGACCATATCCGCAGAGGTGGCAATCCGAGCAATGATCCGATATGGAGCGAGAGTTATCTCTGGCGCAACAGCCACGCACTACACTCGACAAAGGGTTGCAGTGCGATAATAGGCTATGCCATAGCCAAGGGCAAGACTTCGGGTGTAAATATCTACGATACATATCTGATGATGAAGTCGCTTGTGCCTAACCACTTCGTGATATACGAGGGTGCCAAAGGGGAGTGGGCGACCGATTTATAGCGATTTTGGCGACTCTATCGCAGTCGTCTAAATGGAAGTTTCAGCACTCCGAAGAACGCTTCGCCAAAGATACTGCTCGACATCTTCGATGTTCCGAGTTCGCGGTCGGTAAAGATAATAGACTCCTCGCGCAAACGGAAGCCGTGTCGCCACGCCGTATATTTCATCTCTATCTGGAAGCCGTAGCCAATCATCTCGATTTTATCGAGGTCGATTGTTCGCAACACCTCGGCGCGATAGCCCACAAAACCCGCCGTAGAGTCATACACTGGCATTCGCGTAACCAAGCGCACATAGAGTGATGCGCCGTAGGATATAAGTATGCGCGACAAAGGCCAATTCACAACATTCATACCCTTGACATAGCGTGAGCCGATAACCACATCGGCATCGCTCTCCAAGCGCGAGGCAAGGCGCAACAAATCGTCAGGATTGTGCGAGAAGTCGCAATCCATCTCGAAAATCTCATCGTAACCACGCTCCAACGCCCAGCGAAAGCCTGCAATATATGCCGTTCCCAAGCCGAGTTTGCCGCTACGCTCCACAAGATTTACGCGCTGACCATACTCTGCAATCTTCTCGCGGATAATCGCTGCCGTACCATCGGGTGAGCCATCATCGACATACAAGAGGTCAAAGTCGCCCGCAAGCGACATCACCTTATCGGTCATACGAGCCACATTCTCGCACTCGTTGTAGGTTGGAATTATTACGATTCTCTTCATAGCATTTAGCCGTTAGCCATTAGCCATTGGCTTTTTTATAATTAAAATTATTTTTTCTCTCGTCTTTCGTCTCTCGTCTATTTTTGGGAAAGAGTGCTTTCCAAAAAATTGAGCCGTAGTATATCGGTGCTTCGCGTTTAACATTGCCACGAATAACCTTACGCTCGGCGGCAAGTCGTTTGTGCCACCGCAGAAAGTCATACCACGCAGTCCATACCGCCTTTGCGCTCTGCGCTCTGCCCTGCACGAGATAGGAGAGAGCCGCAGCAAAGTCGAGCAGTGGTCGCACCACTGCCACCAGAAGTCGCTGTCCCGCAGGTGCGCAACGATAGAGCATTGCGAGGTTGTTGCGATGGTTGAGCATAGTCTTGAATGGCGAGTCTGCCGAGAGCGTTGCTCCGCCCAAGTGATAGACCTTTGAGCGAGGCTCGACAATCACTCTGCGCCCCGAAAGCCACACGCGCCAGCAGAGGTCTATCTCCTCCTGATGTGCAAAGAACTCGCCTGCAAAGCCCCCGAGTTCGGCAAAGACCTCGGCACGACAGCAGAATGCCGCACCACTACCCCACATCACATCGCATACGGTGTCGTACTGCCCGCAATCCTGCTCCACGCAGTTGAGTATGCGCCCACGGCAGAACGGATAGCCCAACAAATCGATAAAGCCTCCCGCTGCACCTGCGTACTCGAACTTCTCGCGACACCTATCGTCAAGTATCTTCGGCACAACAACCGCCACATCGGGTTGTTGTTCCAACTGCTCCACAAGTGGCGACAGCCACCCCTCCGCAGGCTCGATATCGGAGTTGAGAAGTACGAAAGTATCATACCCTTCGAGTTGTGCCAAGGCGCGATTATACCCCTCGGCAAAGCCATAGTTCCTATCAAGCAAAACAAGTTTCACGGCGGGCATCTCCTCGCGTAACCACGCAACCGAACCATCGGTTGAGCCATTATCAGCAACCACAATATCGGCATCGGGCGTAGTGGCTACCACGCGCGGCAGATAGTGTTGCAGATGGCGCAACCCATTCCAGTTGAGTATTACGACCGCCGTTTTCATTACTGCTCCTGCTCCTTATAGTTGTCGTAGAATAGCGAATTTGCCTTCGGGCGACCCTTCCAACGCCTATGAGACCACATCCAGTACTCCGGTTTTGCCTCGATAGTACGCTCCAAGCATCGCACATATCGCTCGGTAATTTCGTGAGGCTTCACCTCCTCCGAGCCATCGAATATCTGCGTATAGTTATGGCGATAACGCCCTGCGCCAATGCGCTCCAACTCCAAGTAGAATACCGGCAGACCAAACTTCAACGCCAACTGCTCGCCGCCATCAAAGAATAGCGAATCGCGATTGAGGAAACGGTGCCAGCAACACCCCTTTGTTACGGGGCAGTTCTGGTCGGAGATAAGTCCCACCATTATATTCTTGCCATTGATGCCGTGGCGATGTGCGACATAGTGGCGCATAAAATTCTTGCTTGCCACGACATCTACCCTCTCATAGCGGCGCAGATGCTGGTAGAGTTTATCCATAATGGAACTCGACAGAGGTCTATACGCCACAAAAAGGTGGTGGTTTGGAGTTGCGAGATAGAGGTTTAGTGCTATCTCCCAAAAGCCATAGTGCGAGGTCAGCACCACCACATTGCGTCCCTCGATAACCTTATGAAAGTCCTCGGTAAGGTTGAACTCGGTCGCCTTGGCGCGTCTCTTGTCATTCATAGATGCAAGCGACAGCGTGCCAATAATCATCTCGGCAAGGTGGTCGTAGTATCTCTTGCAAATTTCCTGCAACTCCTCTTCGCTCTTCTGCGGGAAGGAGTTACGCAGTTGGTGCATTATCACCGTTTGGCGGTAGTGTGCAACCTTGCGCAGGATAAACGACACGATAGGGGCAAACACCCCATAGCGCACACAGCGTGGCAGCAGTCCGAACAGGAAACACATACCCCACAGCAACGCTACAACACACGACTCGTATATCTCTTTGACTCTCTTTTTCATATCTAATCCTCGCTCTCGTCTCTCTCTCGCCTCTCGTCTCTTTTTCCAGCCACTATCACCACAAACTCGCCCTTGGGAGCATACTGTCGGAAGTGCTCAGCCGCCTCGGCAAGAGTTCCACGAACGGTCTCCTCGAACATTTTTGAGATCTCGCGCGACACGGCAACCTCACGCTCCTCGCCCATTGTCTCAGCCAACTGCTCCAACAACTTTACCACGCGGAATGGCGACTCGTAGAATATCATCGTGCGCTCCTCCTCTGCCAACGCCTCGATACGCTTCTTACGCCCCTTCTTCTGTGGCAGGAAGCCCTCGAAGCAGAAGCGGTCGCACGGAAATCCGCTCTGCACCAATGCCGGCACAAATGCCGTAGCACCCGGCAGTGTCGTAACCTCGATACCACGCTCAACACAGGTGCGCACCAGCAAAAAGCCAGGATCCGAGATGCCGGGAGTACCTGCATCGGATACCAATGCGACATCTCTGCCTGCATCGATAGCATCGGCAATACTCTGAACGGTGGCGTGCTCGTTGAACTTGTGGTGTGAGCGCAGAGGCTTCTCGATACCGAGATGTTTCAGTAGCACCGAACTTGTGCGGGTATCCTCGGCAAGGATAAAGTCGACCTCCTTCAAGATGCGTATAGCACGAAGGGTTATATCCTCCAAGTTCCCTATGGGCGTAGGTACAATATAGAGTTTTGCCATCTTCTGCTATTCGTTAAATTTGCGCTGTAACAACTCCATCATAAACTTTGTGCCCTCGGCTTGCGCACGCCATGAGTAGTTCTCCGATATATATATCACACAATCATCGAACGACTGCTGCTTTTCGAGCGCATCGATAGCCACCTCGTAGGCATCGCTATCGCCATCGAATAACTCGCGTATCAGCATAAACCTATCGGCAACACCTATTGCTTCGCGCAACGATGTTACGGGAGCACTCTCGGCAACCCCCTTTGGACAGGCGATGGTGTCGGCAACCGAAGGTGCCTCGTGGAACTGCTCACCAATAACTGGCGCAACATCATCGTCATAGAGCGAAAGTAGCGCGCTGCCCTTTTTAGACGATAGACGAGAGGCGAAAGACGAGAGTTCCTCATCGTTATTCTCAGGTTTGGTCTGCTCGACTTCGGTAGGGGCAATAGGGGTTGTAGGGGCAATAGGGGTTTCGACCTCTTGCTCTTGCTCTTGCTCTTGCTCCTGCTCTTGCTCCTGCTCTTCGTTTTCCGTTTTCCGTTCTCCGTTCTCCGTCTCTTCGGTCTCCTCCTCGAAGAGAAGTTCAACCTCTACTTCGGGCTCATCATCGGTCTGCTCCTCTTCGGTAGGGGTAACAGGAGTATATTCCGACTCAATCTTGCTCTCGTTTCTCGCCTCTCGTCTCTCGTCTAAAAATTTAATCTCCGAGTACGCCTCGCGCAACTCGACAAGTACAATATCTCTTTCGAGTTCGGAGAGTGCGCCCGTGCGCTCCGATTCCTCCAATATCTGCAACACGCGTTGCAATCTCTGCTTTATATTCATATCTCTAAAATTTTTCTCACAAAAATCTAATACGGTATATCCCGATAGTTATACTTCGCAACGATAGCACCTCTCTCCAACTCCACCAAGCCAAAGTCTGCACGCAACATCGTCCTCATAGTCTTGGCGTCCATATTGTAGTAGTTGGCAGGAGCATCGGCTGCAAGGTGCTCGGGAGTGATGTATATCACCCTATCACCATTTGCCTCAGCGTAACGCTCAACTGCGGCAAATCGTCCCTCTATCTTATCATTCAACTGCTCGAAGTCTATCGCAAAGAGCATATAGAGTTTGCCCTCTGTTGCAAGTATTTCGGAGGTCTTTTCCCCATCGGCATTGCTGATATAGAACTCCAAAATCATCGGCTCAACACCATTGTGGTCGCTCTCTACGCGCGTTTCAACCCACTCCCAGCGTTTATCGTTGTGCCAAGCCTTGTCATCGAGCGAGAACTCGCGCAAACGACCTGTACGGCGGTTACGATAGACAAGCACCACATCTTCGGAGGCTTGGTGTGCGCGTGCATTATTCATCTCCTCGCCGATATTTACGCCCACCTTGTAAGGCAGCATATCGATAGGCGGCAAGTGAAAATAACTATATATACCCACGCTCATCGCCCCCGTAAAGAAGAAGCACATCAGGAAGAACTCCAACTTCGAGAAGGCAAAGATACGGTCGGGACGATAACGATACCAGAAGCACAACGCCATAGGCAACAGCACCGCATTCTTGGCAAAGGTTTGCCAAGGGGTTAGTTTTACCAACTCGCCAAAGCAACCGCAATCCTCGACCGGAATTATCGTTGCGCTCAAAAATGTCAAGATCGTAAAGAATGTCATCGACAACACCGAAAATATCGACACCAAGCGGATACGCACCTTAAAGGTGAGCATGCAGCCCATCATCAACTCGGCGCCACTCAACCATATTGAGAGTGTGGTTACGAGCCAGTCGGGAGCAGTGATATCGTACGCCACAAGGTAGTTGCGCATTGCGAGTATCGTGCCCCACGGGTCTATCGCCTTGTAAAATCCCGAGACGATAAAGACCAGCGCGAATGTTATTCGGCAAAAGTGCGAGAGGTAGCGATACCAACGCCTATTTCTGAGGTTTTGAGCCATTCGACTATCTATTTAAGAGTGGGGTTATCTTCTCTTCGATACGGGCGAAAATCTCCTCGGGCGAAGCCATTGCACCCTCCGCATTGCTGCAATCGACAACCACAAGTTCGCTGTCGCGCTCTGCCGACTCGATATAAACCTCGCGTACACGCTGCTGCAACGACAACGACTGCTCGTGAATATCGGTTGCGCCATTGAGATAACTTCTGTCATCGCCCTCGCGCTGCTCGGTCAATCGTTTTTCGGTAAAAGCAAACGGCACATCGAGGAACAACGACACATCGGGGCGCGGAATCTTGTTCACCTCGTATTCGAGGCTCAAAATCCAGTCGTTGAGTTTCAGGCGCGCTTCCTTATCGGCAATTTTGGCGCACTGGTAGCCGATATTCGAGTAGACATATCTATCGACAATCACCACCTTGCCCTCCTCCTGCCATTTGCGGATTTGTGGTGCCATATCTGCACGGTCGCCGGCATAGAGCAGAGCGACAACATAGGGGTCTACCTGCTCCACCGAGCCAAGTTCGCCACGCAGAAAGCGGGCAATCAAATCGCCATATATCGGTGCATCGAAACGCGGAAAGTGAACATACTCACTCGCCACACCGCGCTCGGCGAACATCTCGCGCAACTTCTTTATCTGGGTTGATTTGCCTGCGCCGTCAAGACCTTCAAGTACAATAAACATATTTTTGGGTTTTTAGCCATTGGTCATTGACCATTGGCTCTATTATTTTAACATTTTAACTGCTCGTTTTACTGCTTTGACAAGTGTGTCAATATCCTCTTTCGAGGTGTAGAGTGCTATCGAAGCGCGGACAACGCCATTTGTGTCGTAGCGAGCCATAACAGGCTCGGCGCAGTGGTGGCCCGTACGCACCGCAACACCCATCTTGTCGAGAATCATTCCAATATCGTAGTGGTCGCAACCCTCGACATTAAACGAAATTATCGGAGCCTTATTCTCCGTAGTTCCGTAAATTCGCAACCCCTCAATCTGCAAGAGTTGCTCGGTGGCGTAGTCAAGCATCGCCTTTTCGTGCTGCGCGACCTCCTCCGTTGGCAGGCTCTGCAAGAACTTTATCGCCTCCGCCAAGCCGACAGCACCGATATAGTTCGATGTTCCCGCCTCGAATTTCAACGGCAGAGGAGCGTAGGTAGTTTTGGCAAATGTTACCTTATCGACCATATCGCCACCACCCATATATGGTGGCATCTTATCGAGCAGTTCGCGCTTGCCATACAATACTCCTATACCCGTAGGACCATACAACTTGTGTCCCGAAAAGGCATAGAAATCACAATCGAGAGCCTTTACATCTACCCCACCATGCACAACGCCCTGACAGCCATCGACTACAACCACCGCACCCACCGAGTGGGCCTTTGCGATAATTCGTGCCAAGTCGGGCTTTGTGCCGAGGGTATTCGAGGCCTGTGTAACCGCCACAACCTTTGTGCGATTGTCGATAAGCGAATCGAGCGCATCGAGTTCCAACGCTCCGTTATCATCAACGGGGATAACCCTCAACTCCGCACCTTTGCGCTCCGTAGCCAACTGCCACGGAACAATGTTCGAGTGATGTTCGATATGGCTGACAACCACATTGTCGCCCTCGCATAGGTTGCGGTCGCACCAACTCGAAGCCACCAAGTTGAGCGACATCGTAGCACCCGAAGTAAAAACTACCTCCTCGCGATGCTCCGCACCGATAAAGGCGCGCACCGTTTCGCGAGCCTCCTCGTAGCGTGCAGTCATCTCCTCCGACAGGAGATGTACGCCACGGTGGATATTGGCATTGTCGTGCAGAAGCAACTCCGACATCTTCTCGACCACGCAGCGTGGCTTCTGTGCCGTTGCTCCGCTATCGAGGTAGACCAACTTTTTGCCGTATACCTCGCGCTCCAATATCGGAAACTCCTTGCGTATTTTCTCTATATCAAACATTATTCGTTAAGTTTCGTTTGTACCGCTTCGGTCAAGAGGTCGCACAACGGCTCGATACCGCATTTTGCAACCACATCGCCCACAAAGCCCTCCAACAGCAACTTTGCTGCCGCCTCCTTCGAGATACCGCGCTGGCGCATATAGTATATAGCCTGCTCGTCAAGTTGTCCTACGGTCGAGCCGTGCGAACACTTTACATCATCGGCATATATCTCCAACTGTGGCTCCGACACGATACGACCATTGCCAAATTCGATGTTTCGATTCAGCTGCTTGGCATCGGTGCGCTGTGCATCTTGCGCCACATAGACCAAGCCCTTAAACTCACCCGTAGCCCTGCCCGAAGCGACACCCTTAATGGTTGCCGTACTCTTGCAATCCGGCACAAGGTGTCGCGTCACGACCTTCAACACCGAGTGGTCGAAGCCCGTAGCGAGGTATGCCGCATTCATCGCAAACGAAGAGTGAGGGGCATTCAGCAATGTTTCGTACGAGGTATGCGCACCACGCAACATAACGGTCGTAACCTCGCACTCACTCGCCTCGCCCTGCTCTATACGCACATCGGCGTACTTCTCCGAGCCGTATACCTCCGTAAGCGACAACTGCGCATGAGGAGCGAGTTTTATGGTCAAGGCGCACTCCTTCGCATCATCGTGCCACACCACAAGCGACACCCTCTGCGAAGCCGACACCTCCACCTCGCCCTTACGCGGATTTACGAAAACGAGGGGGAGCGACAAGTCGCACTTATCATCAATGCGCCCAACTTTCGCCTCGCGCAACACGCCCTCCGCAATCAACTTTTCGATTCCCATCGCCTACTCCTTATAGTCGTTAATAAGCCAATCGTAACCCTCTTTTTCGAGTTTCAACGCCAACGACTTGTCGCCCGAATAGATAATCTTACCCTTATACAACACATGCACAAAGTCAGGCACGATATAGTCCAACAGTCGCTGATAGTGGGTAATAACCACCGTAGCATTCTGCGGAGTGTGCAACTTCGTTACGCCCGTAGCCACAATGCGCAAAGCGTCGATATCCAAGCCCGAGTCGGTCTCGTCGAGTATAGCCAACTTCGGATCGAGCATCGCCATCTGGAAAATCTCGTTCTTCTTCTTTTCGCCACCAGAGAAGCCTTCGTTTACGGCACGCGAGGTCATCTTGGCATCGAGCTCTACGACCTTTGCCTTCTCGCGCATCATCTTCAAGAACTCGGCAGCCGTCAAAGGCTCCTCGCTACGCGACTTACGCTGCTCGTTCACGGCAATCTTCATAAAGTTCGCCATCGTAACGCCCGGAATCTCTACCGGATATTGAAAACCGAGGAACAAGCCCTTTCTTGCTCTCTCCTCAATGGACATATCGCGCAAGTCCTCTCCCTCAAACGACAACTCGTCAGCCTCAACCGTAAACTTATCGCTACCTGCAATCACCGATGCAAGGGTACTCTTTCCCGAGCCGTTAGGTCCCATTATGGCGTGTACCTCGCCAGCCTTAACCTCGAAGTCGATACCTCGAAGAATCTCCTTACCATCGACCGATGCGTGAAGGTTTTTAATCTTTAACATATAATTCTCAATTCTTAATTTTAATTCTTCATTCTCCGAAAATCGGAGGTGATGAGATTATTTTTGTGCGAAGCCAGGTAGCGAAAGCGGAGCATACTTGGGCGTATGTGAGCATTTCGCTATCCGCCGATTCGTGCAAAAAGAACTCATCAGAACGATTTTCTATCCTACCGAGCCTTCAAGACTGATAGAAAGCAGTTTCTGCGCCTCGACCGCAAACTCCATCGGCAACTTCGCCAACACCTCACGAGCATATCCGCCAACAATCAAGCCAACGGCATCTTCGGTCGAGAGTCCTCGCTGATTGCAGTAGAAGAGCTGCTCCTCCGAGATTTTCGATGTTGTAGCCTCGTGTTCGAGTTGAGCCGAGGAGTTGCGACAATCCACCGTTGGGAAGGTGTGCGCTCCACACTTATCGCCAATAAGCAACGAGTCGCACTGCGAGTAGTTGCGAGCATTCTCCGCCTTCGGCATAACCTTTACCAAGCCACGATAGGCATTTTGCGACTGCCCTGCCGATATACCCTTCGAGACGATGCGACTGCGAGTGTTGCGACCAATATGAATCATCTTTGTACCCGTGTCGGCCTGCTGGAAGTTGTTGGTCATTGCCACCGAGTAGAACTCACCTACCGAGTTATCACCCATCAACACGCAACTCGGATATTTCCAAGTGATTGCCGAGCCCGTCTCGACCTGTGTCCAGAAGAGGTGGGCATTATCCTTGCAAAGACCTCGCTTGGTTACGAAGTTGTAGATACCGCCCTTACCCTCCTTGTCGCCTGGGTACCAATTCTGCACTGTCGAATACTTAACCTCGGCATCTCTCTCTACAACAATCTCGACCACTGCGGCGTGCAGCTGATTTTCATCGCGCTGCGGAGCAGTACAGCCCTCCAAGTAACTCACATAGGCACCCTCGTCAGCAACGATAAGTGTTCGCTCGAACTGACCTGTACCCTGCGCATTGATGCGGAAGTAGGTCGAAAGCTCTACGGGGCAACGCACGCCCTTTGGAATATAGCAGAACGAGCCGTCAGAAAAGACTGCGGTATTCAACGCTGCATAAAAGTTGTCGGCATACGGCACTACCGAGCCGAGATACTTTTGCACCAACTCCGGATATTCGCGTATCGCCTCCGAGATTGGGCAGAAGATAATACCTCGTTCTGCCAACTCCTTTTGGAATGTTGTCTTTACCGACACCGAGTCCAATACGGCATCTACCGCCACGCCTGCCAGCACCTTCTGCTCCTCCAACGGAATACCGAGTTTGTCGAAGGTCGCCTTCAACTCCGGGTCCACTTCGTCCATAGAGGCGAGTTCCTTCTTCTTTTTCGGAGCAGCGAAGTAGATAATATCGTTAAAGTCGATTTCGGGAATATCGAGATGTCCCCAAGTCGGGTGCTTCAAAGTGAGCCAGTGGCGGTACGCCTTCAAGCGCAGTTCGAGCATCCACTCAGGCTCCGCCTTCTTCGCCGAGATAAGGCGAATAACATCCTCGTTCAGACCTTTCGGAATGAACTCGGTGTCGATATCAGAGGTGAAGCCATACTTGTAGTCGGACTCCTCGATTGTGGTCTTAATATCTATATTTTGCTCTTTCATTTTGCACTAAAAACTTTGTATCGAAGATACAATCGTGCAAATATAGTGAAAAGTTAAGGACTTTTCAAATTAAAAATGTAAAATTAAAAATTAAAAATTGTACTTTTGCCGACAGAAAAGCGATAAAAACTATGGGAAATTTCTTGGATTTGGTAAAGGCTCGCTACTCGGCACGCTCGTACAGCGACCGCAAGGTGGAGCAGGAGAAGATTGACTATATACTTGAATGTGCGCGACTTGCACCATCGGCAGTGAACTTTCAGCCGTGGAAGTTTATTATCGTAGAGAGCGAAGAGAAGCGCACCGCTCTCCACGCAGGATATGCACAGGAGTGGTTTCAGCAGGCACCGCTCTATATCGTAGTTTGTGGCGATCACTCGCAGTCGTGGACTCGCAAAAAGGATAGCCACGACCACGCCGACATCGATGCAGCGATTGCAGCAGAGCATATCTGCTTGGCAGCCGCAGAGGTAGGACTCGGCTCGTGCTGGGTGTGCAACTTCCGCCCCGCAATCGTGAGCGAGGTGTTGAGCATTGATGGCGAAACGGTATACCCCGTAGCCATTATCCCTATCGGCTACGCAGCCGACATACCAACCCTCAAAAAGAGAAAGGCCTTAGACGAGATTTTGACAAAAATATAATAAGAAAAGCGATGAGTTCTTCATCGCTTTTTTTAATTAAAAGTTTTCCGTTTTAATCCTGCTGCGCAGGCTTTTCCTCCTTCGCACCTCGGCATAGTGCGCAAGCGCCCTCTGCCCTCGGTTTGTCGTCGGTTCCGTTTTATTTAAGTGTTACCCACGCCTGAATCGGATAGTGGTCGGAAATACACTTTGAGTCACGATTTTCGCCCTTAATATCCTTTGGAGCTGCGGTTTCCATCTCCTGCAACTCTGCGTTCATATCACGGAAATAGTGGTATGTCAAGACGCCATAGCGGCTAACCTTTGTACCCTTCGATACGAAGATATGGTCAATACGATGAGTTGTATAGCGATTAGGATTAAAGCCATTGAATGTTCCAGTTGGAGCGAAACGATACTTCGCAACATCGTATGTATCATGGAAGATACCGCTCTTGGCAAAAATGTCATAAACAGCACTCTCCTGCGTAACATTAAAATCGCCAGTAACAATCACATTTACACCCTTCTTACACTTTGTCTTCACGAAGTCAAGCACCAACTTTGCGCCATTCTCCTGCGCAGCCTTCACACGATGATCCATATGGAGATTCAAAAAGTAGAACTTTGTCTTTGACTTTTTATCCACAAACAAGCCCCAAGTGCATATACGGCGGTGCTTTGCACCCCAACCATACGATACCTCGTCGGGAGTCTCCGAGAGCCAGAATGTACCATGGTCGATGACCTTAAAGTCGCCTTTGCGGTAGAATATCGCAGAGTGTTCACCCTTTGTTTTGCCATCATCACGCCCCACACCGATATACTTATAGTCGGGCATTCGGGCTACCATATCCCGCAACTGCTCAGGCTTCGCCTCCTGCACTCCGAAAATCTCGAAAGCTTCGAAATTTATCATATCGCACAACACATCTCGTCGCTGTGCCCATCCATTGTTACTCTTGTAGTCGCCACGATTATTCTGGCGGATATTAAACGAGCCGACATTCAACTCCTGAGCCGATGCAGCAAAGGCAAACAGAGCCGCCACTGCACAAAGAAAAATTCTTCTCACAACTTGGTTATTATTAGGTATTTATCGTCTTCCATTTCAAAGTTTGGTCGTTGTTCGAACAGCCCGAACACCGCCGAGCCCGAGCCCGACATCGAGGCATATATCGCCCCTGCATCAAGCATCGTCTGTTTCAACGCCGCAATGGCTGGGTGCGCAGCAAAAATATGCGGTTCAAAATCATTCTTTACTAACCCCTGCCACTCCCCTATCGGTCGTGCAAGAGCCTCTCTCAATCGCACCTGTGGAACAGCGGGTTTTACCCCTGAATACGCCTCCTTGGTCGAGACCCCTTCCGAAGGCTTTGCAACAACAAGATAGAGTCCCTGCAAGGGTAAGGCTATCGGCTCCATCTTCTCGCCACGCCCCGTGCAGAGTTGCGGCGTATTGCGCACAAAGAAGGCAGTATCGCTACCAATCATTGCCGCTGTTTCGACCAACTTTTCATCGCTCAAACCGAGTGCAAAGAGTTCATTCAGAGCCAATATCACAGCCGTAGCATCGCTCGACCCGCCACCCAAGCCGGCACCAAAAGGCACTCGCTTATCGAGGTGGATACGCACCTCGCCGACACCATAAAGCCGTTGCATCAGATGCAGAGCCTTCATGCAGAGATTGTCCTCCGCACTGCAATCTACGACCAAACCACACTGCTCAAAGAGCGAACGCCCCTCTACCCTCTCAACCTCGACAACATCGTACAAATCAGCAACGGGCAACATCACCGTTTCGAGGTCATGAAAACCATCGTCACGGCAGCGAAGAATATCGAGTCCGAGATTTATTTTGCAGTTGGCGTGTAGAATCATACTACAAATATATGTATATTTTCCGAGAAATAGAGTTATTTTCTCAAAAAAATATGCTATCTTCGCGACTATGGAGCAGAAGTTACTCGATACACTCAAAAAGCACTGGCACTACGACTCGTTTCGTCCGATGCAACGCGAGGCGATAGAGTCGGTATTGTCGGGGCGCGACACGCTCGTGCTGATGCCTACGGGTGGTGGAAAGTCGATAATATATCAACTGCCGACACTCGTAAGCGATGGATTGTGTATCGTTGTAACTCCCCTTATCGCCCTGATGAAAGACCAAGTAGATGCCCTGCGCAGGCGAGGTATTCCCGCCGTAGCGGTGCATTCGGGATTGACAAGCCGACAGATTGATATTGCACTCGACAACTGCGTTTATGGCGATGTAAAGTTTCTCTATGTTGCGCCCGAGCGACTATCGAGCGAGATGTTCCGTCTGCGCGTGGATAGAATGAATGTATCTCTCCTCGCCATTGACGAGGCGCACTGCATCTCGCAATGGGGCTACGACTTCCGCCCTGCATATTTGCGAATAAAGGAGTTACGCAAAGTTCTGCCCGATACCCCCGTACTCGCACTGACCGCCTCGGCGACACCGCGTGTGGCGAAGGATATAATGGAGCAACTCAACTTTGCCGAGCCACATATCTTACAGTCCTCCTTCCTGCGACCAAATCTCTCGTATAGTGTGCGACAGACCGATGACAAGGAGTACCAACTGATGCGCATAATAAACAATGTAAAGGGTTGTGGCATCGTCTATGTCCGCATGCGAAAGACCGCGGAGAGTGTTGCACAATACCTTATCGAGCAGGGCGAATCTGCATCATTCTATCACGGAGGGCTACCCAATGCGGAGCGAGCAATCCGACAAGATGAGTGGGTGAGTGGCAAGACCCGTATAATGGTGGCTACCAACGCATTCGGCATGGGCATCGACAAGCGCGATGTACGCTTTGTTGTCCACTATACCATGAGCGACTCACTCGAATCATACTATCAGGAGGCAGGTCGTGCAGGTCGTGACGGAGAGCGTAGTTACGCGGTAATTCTAATGGCGACAGGCGACAATCAACGCATACTCGATATCTTTGAAAAGGAGTTTCCGAGCATCGAGTTGATACAACATGTATACAACGAACTCTGCTCCTACCTCGGCGTTGCGATAGGCGATGGCAAGGAGGCTTCGTTCGTATTCAACATCTACGAATTTTGCCGTCACATAAAGCAGTCGATAGTCACCGTACACAACATTATCAAGTTGCTGCAACTCAATGGTTACATGACACTTGTCGAGGATTGCGAACACCCTGCACGACTAATGTTTATGGTTACACGCGATGAGTTGTACAACATAAGAATGCACAACGAAAAGGAAGAGGATATTCTACGAACAATACTACGCCTCTACACCGGTGTTTTCAGCGAGTTCCGCCCGATTGACGAGATGGAGATTGCCTCTGTATCGAAACACTCACCAAATGAGGTGCACGAACTTCTGAAACGCATGTGGCGTGCAAATGTCATTCGCTATATTCCGACCAATCACGATCCTCTGATATTCCTTGACGAGGAGCGACTGCCGGCACGCGATGTCTATATCTCTCCCGCAACCTACTCGCGCCGCAAGGCGTTGATGTTGGAGCGATTTAACCATCTGCTCCACTATGCCAACGAGGGCGAAGAGTGCCGCAGCCGCATTATCGAGCAGTACTTCTGCAACACAATGTCGGAGCCGTGCGGCATCTGCGACAACTGCCTTGCCCGCAAAAAGCGAGAGAAGAGGGGTATCTCCTTCGAGCAGCAGATTATTGATATTCTATCACAGGAGCCGATGAGCATCAAGGAGTTGGTTACCCGCATCGTAGGCAACGAGCAGACTATCATCGAGACAGTACGCAACCTCATCGAAAAGGGCATTATTTCGGCAGACGGGAACAAGTTGAGAACTGACGCTGCGGAGCGAGGGCAGAGGGTGCTTGCACACTA
>JAZRJD010000055.1:0-13752 GCA_045645625.1 Alistipes sp. | reverse complement strand
GCCCGAAGGTCTTTACTTTTAGCAAAGCCCCCCTCACAGGAGGGGGATTTAGGGGGTGGGTAACACACTTTGGCGTAAAAAAGGCTGCAAAATTTTGCAGCCTTTTATTACGCCGCAGATTGCGGCTTATCACAAGAAATTTATGCTACTGCGGAGGCGATAAGGAATGTCGCTGCTACGGTCAAGATAGCATACAACTCTGGGAACGCTGCGAGGATAAGAGTCTTACCCATTACATCGTGACCATTACCGATTGCTGCGATACCGTTAGCACAAACCTTACCCTGGTAGATTGCCGAGAGAAGGTTAACCATACCTACCAACAAACCAATACCGAGTACGGCTGCACCCTGCAACATTGTAATCTCTGGAGTGATGAGGTTATAGATGTTTGTAACCATAAAGAAACAAACGAAACCATAAAGTCCCTGCGAACCCGGAAGTGCCGAAAGCACCATGTAACTACCGAAGGCACCACCATTCTTCTTCATTGCGCCAATGGCTGACTGTCCACAAATTGCTGTACCTACTGCCGAAGCGATACCTGCAAAACCTACCATAAGTGCTACACCTACATAGGCCAAAATCAAAGCTGAATTCATAATTGTAATTAGTTTTTAATTGTTTGTTATTAAGTTATTTATTAGTTGTTTTCTTTTTTTAATGGCGAGAACTCACGCGTTGTCATCTCAAAGCCTGCATTCTTGAAGAACTCCACGAATGTCAGACGCATCGGGTGAACAAACGATGAGATACACGACATAAAGAGGTTGATGGCGTGACCAATAAGCAGAATCACCGAAGCGCCAAGAATCTGGAACACCGTGCCAACGCCAAAGTCGGCAAAGGCTCCCGGCTCTCCCAAGCCTGTGATACCGAGTGCAAGGTTGTTGAACACCTGCGCCAACACTCCACCCGACAAGCCGATAGCGAAGAGTCGGATATACGACAAGACATCAGAAAGCAGACCTGCTACATTATTATAGGTATCCCAAAGTCCTGCGCCGAAGTTGGCGAAGATATTGAAACTTGGACGATTCAATATCAACATAAAGAACAGAGCGACACCCGCCGTAGCGAGATATGCCGGAGATGACATTGTATACCACTCGATACCCACCATGCCTGCAACGGCTGCGAGGCAGGTCGAGAGAATCATCAAAAACCAGCCAATCGAGCCCAATGCATTCTTTACGCCGAAGGTGTAACTTGTATAGCCGATATTGATAGCCATACCTATAAGTATCTGAACAATACCTATAACCATCGAAATCATAAAGAAGTCGGTCTGGAAGTCGAGGAATGGAAACCAGTCGAGTTGCGGGAATATCGAAGGTATGCTCAGACCAAACAGACCTCCCGTATAGAAGCCGAACAGTGCCGATGCTCCACCGCAAATCATCGTGAGTTTCGATGCAGTCTTCATCTTTGGTCCGCCCTTAAAGAAGAGCAACAGACCTGCAAGGAAGAGAATCGAGCCGTAGCCCACATCGTTCAAACAGATGGCGAAGAAGAGCATGTAGAATGGTGCAAAAATCGGTGTCAAATCGATTGTACCATACTTTGGCAGTGCATACAAGCCGCCAATCAACTCGAACAGACGAGCAAAGCGGTTGTTCTTCAACTTAACCGGTGTATCGTCCTCCGGAGTCGGGTCCTCCTTGATGTAGACAACATTCGGATAGTCGTTGAGTGCAGCATCTACCTCTGCCGAAGTAGCCTTCTCGGCCCAGCCCTCCATAACAAGCAACAAGCCCTCGGCTGCCTTATCTGCCGTAGCCTCGATGCGAACATCCTGCATTTTGCACTTCAACACTCCGAGTTCCGTCTCAATCTCTTTACGGGCATCAGCCACTGCGCTAACCACTGCATTCTGCGCCTTTATCTCGGCATCGTTCTTCTCGATTTGAGCCTTAATTTCGGAGGTATTCATCGTTGGAGCCTTCTGCTCCTGTGCGTCGATTGCAATCTCCTCTGAGCCGTTGCCGATAACGACAAAGCGCACCTGCGCATCGTCTTCGCTTACGACTGCGATATTGAGGTTTGCGCCCCACTCCTCCGCACTCTTTGCGAAGGTCGAGCGTTGAGCCGTGAAGTAGCGAAGCACCACGCCACTCTCTGCCAACTTGGCGAGTGTTGCGCAGTCGAAATCGCCCCAAGCAATCCACTCATCGAGTGACTTCTGCAAGCGGGCATTATCCGACTTTGCAGCAGCGATAGCCGCCTGTGCCGACCGATACGCCTCGAAGGCATTACCCTTCTCGACCTTTGCGACACCTGCGACATAATCTTCACTACCTGCGAACTGTTCGAGCGAGGCGAGTGCCTTCGTACGGCTCTCAATAGCCGAAACGAGTTCTCTATCCGCCTCGGTTGGCTCCCAGCCCGAAGTAGTAATATCGACCATGCCCAACTCGCGCAGACGCTCGATAAACGCCTCACGCTCCGCCGAGAATAGTACGATATTGTATTTCATCATCTTTACAATCATCTCTCTCCGCCCTCCTTTGCGGCTGCCTGCTGGCGAGTCTTGACGATTTTCTGTGCCGACTTACTGAGGTTTTCTTCGTCCTCCATAAATCGTTTAATCTTTCGTATGGCATCCTCATACCCCGGTATTTGTACCTTCTCGTAGAGGTTTACCTTTTGAGTAGTCTTTCGGCGTGCATAGTCCAAAAGTGCGGTTTTGCGATTATAGACCTCGAACTCAATGCCCAAGGTTGCAATCTTGCGCAAGAGTTCCACTCCATCGCTGTACCACGCTGGCGATGAGAACAAATCGAACGGCTTGCTCTCGAACTTCACATCGTGGAGTACCGGAATACGAACTCCCGCAATCTTCTGTGTTGTTAAATCGACATCTGCAACGCGAACAAGGGTACAATCAAACTCTCCCCACAGAGCCACCATGTAGTCGTACTCTGCCACCAAGGCATCGAGTCGCTCACGGTACTCTGCTGCGGAGTCCTTCGCACGCTTAACCTCGGAGCGCAGAGCAGACTCCTTACTCTTGATGGTAGGGAGTGCCTTCTGGCGCATCTTCAACTGTTTGCCGAGTTCGCCGAGCGAAGTCTTATTATATTGAAATTTGATTGCCATCGTTTAATTATGCTTTCCAGTATTTCTCGATAAGTTCTGCCTTGATGGCAACCTCCTCCTTCGAGAAGTACTTGCCAAACAACGACCACGCCGTATCAAGCATCTCGGTAATATCGATATTTACATCGATAGCCAAGAGTTTCTCCGAGTAGTCCTTCGCAAACTGCAAAGCACGCTCATCGTACTCCGACAAGTCGAAACCATTCTCCAACTTGGTCTTTGCGTTGGCTGCATCGGCATAGAGGCGCACGCAGGCGTTCATCACCTGTGGGTGGTCCTCACGAGTCTTCTTACCGATAACGAGCTGCTTCAAACGCGACAACGAACGGAATGGGTCGATGATAACCTTACCAGTATCGGAGTCGTTACGCAAGAACAACTGTCCCTCGGTGATGTAACCCGTATTATCCGGAATAGCGTGGGTAATATCGCCACCCGACAGAGTTGTAACGGCGATAATGGTAATCGAGCCGCCATTAGGCAACTGCACCGCCTTCTCGTAAATCTTCGCCAAATCCGAATAGAGAGAACCCGGCATAGAGTCCTTCGATGGAATCTGGTCCATACGATTCGATACGATAGCCAAAGCATCGGCGTACAAGGTCATATCGGTCAAAAGCACCAACACCTTCTCGCCCTTATCCACTGCGAAGTACTCCGCTGCGGTCAATGCCATATCTGGTACGAGGAGTCGCTCCACAGGAGGATTCTCGGTCGTATTTACGAACGATACGATACGGTCCAACGCTCCTGCATTCTCGAAGACCTGCTTAAAGTAGAGGAAGTCATCGTTTGTCAATCCCATACCTCCGAGGATAATCTTATCGGCCTTTGCACGGAGTGCCACATTTGCCATAACGGCGTTGTATGGCTGGTCGGAGTCTGCGAAGAACGGAATCTTCTGACCGGTTACGATGGTGTTGTTAAGGTCGATACCTGCAATACCTGTCGCAATCAACTCCGATGGTTGCAAACGGCGGAATGGGTTTACGGTAGGACCGCCAATCTCGCGTGCCTCACCCTCGATAGGCTCACCGCCTTCGAGTGGCTCACCGTATGCGTTGAAGAAGCGACCTGCCAAGTTGTCCGAAACACGCAACTTCGGTGGCTCACCCTGGAAGATAACCTCCGAGTCGGTAGCCAAGCCCTCGGTACCTGCAAAGACCTGCAAGGTAACGCTGTCGCCCATAATCTTTACCACCTGCGCGAGGCGACCACCTACGGTAGCCAACTCGTCATTACCTACGCCCGTAGCACGGAGCGTTACGGTAGCCTTGGTAATATTGTCAATCTTTGTATATATTTTCTGAAATGCTCGTGTCATAACTTTTCTCCTTTGGTTTAGTGGTTAGCGATGTAAGCATCAATTTGTTTTTCGTAATCGTAGAATTTCTCGCTCTGCCACTCCGCATAGTTCATCTGACGGAAGAGGTTGATCAAGCCCTTGAAGAACTTTGAACACTCCTCGAAATCTGCAAAGTCGAAGTCGCGCTCACAAATCGACAAGACTTTCTTGTACATCATCTGCTGACGCTCCATAGGGCAGTTTGCATCAATATCGTCAAATGCGTCTTGCTGCAAGATAACGAAGTCTATCAACTCACTCTTCCAGAAACGCTCGTGGTACTCAACCGGTACACCGTCATCACCCAAGATGTTAATCTGGTCGTTAGCCTCCTTACCACGCTGAACGAGTGTCTTGCCACGATATACGAGCGATACCCAATCCTTCTCAATCTTCTCTCCGAGGTATGCTTCAACCTCCGGATACTCCAAATACTTCGAGTACGAGTCGAGTGGGTCGATTGCAGGGTAACGCTTCGAGTCGGCACGCCCCTGCGACAATGCGTAGAAGCATCGTGCAGCCTTCTTTGTAGACTCGGTTACAGGCTCCTTCAAGTTACCACCAGCAGGAGATACGGTACCGAGGAATGTTACCGAGCCCGTCTCGCCATTGTTCAACTTAACCAAACCTGCACGGGCATAGAAACTCGAAATGATAGCCGAGAGGTCCATAGGGAAGGCATCCTGACCTGGAAGCTCCTCCAAACGGTTCGACATCTCACGCAACGCCTGCGCCCAACGCGAAGTAGAGTCCGCCATTACAAGCACCTTCAATCCCATCGAACGATAGTACTCTCCGATAGTCATACCGGTATAGACCGAAGCCTCACGAGCCGCAACCGGCATATTCGAGGTATTACAAATAATAATGGTACGCTCCATCAACTTGTGACCTGTGTGTGGGTCCACCAACTCAGGGAACTCCTTAAAAATCTCCACCACCTCGTTTGCACGCTCACCGCACGCTACGATAATGATAATATCCGCCTCCGCCTGCTTCGAGATAGCGTGCTGCAATACGGTCTTACCTGCACCGAACGGTCCGGGGATAAAGCCCGTACCACCCTCTGCGAGTGGGTTAAAGGTGTCAATTGCGCGAACACCTGTCTCCATAACGCGCGATGGGCGTGGCTTCTCGGTATAGCAACGGATAGCCTGCTTAACCGGCCACTTCTGTACCATTGTGATATTGTACTCGTTACCATCAACATCGGCAACAACTGCAACGGTGTCGGTAACCTTATACTCGCCCTCTGCAACAACGCTCTTCACAGTGTAGTTGCCGGTCATTACGAACGGCACCATAATCTTGTGTGCCACCCACTGTTCCTTCACTTCACCAAGCCAAGCACCTGCCGAAACCTTATCGCCCGCCTTTGCCAACGGCTTGAACTCCCACTTCTTCTCGAAGTCCACCGGCTCGGTAATCGAACCGCGAGCGATGAACAAGCCGTCCATCTTCTCCAAGTCGTTCTGCAAACCGTCATAGTTGCGAGACAACATTCCCGGAGCCAGAGTCGCTTCGAGCATGTGTCCCTCAAACTCCACTTTATCGCCGATTTTCAGACCGCGAGTGCTGTCGAAAACCTGCACATAGGCATCATCGCCTATAACTTTGATGACCTCAGCCATCATCTTGGTCTCACCTGCGTAAACATGACAAATCTCGTTCTGACCAACTGCACCGTCAGCCTTTACGATAACGATGTTCGAGATGATACCATTTACTTTTCCCGTAGTTTTCATTATGTATCGTTATAATTTATTTATCATTTCCTTACCATCGAGCTCTGCCACAAGTCGGTCGAACATCTCGCGACCAACCTTTCTGTCGAGCAGTGCCCAACGAGCCACCATATTCACCTTCACCAAGTATGCGATGACGGCGTTCAAATCAAAGTAATCGAAGGTTGCCAACTCCGACAACTCCGCCCAGCGGATATTGTCGATTTTACGCTCCTTCTCTACCATATTGTGTTCATCGGCAACCGCAGCAACAAGTTGCTCCACAAATGGCAACTCTGCACGCAAGCCGAAGTCCGCAGCCGAACTGCGCGACAACGACTCCGTTACCGAATCCTCGCCTACAACCACCGACTCAACCGCAATACCCTGCTGACGAGCCAGTGTCGCAGCCACGATATTACGAATCGTACGGTCGATGTTAGACCACTCGCGCAAAAGTCGCGAACCCGATGCCGCACACACCTTGTAGTAGGCGGTCATCAAAGCCTTCGCAAACGGCTGAGTGAGGTCCATATCCTCGGCCTCCTCACTCTCGGGCGAAGCGTATGCACGCACCACCTTTGCAAGTGGAGCAATAAGGCGCGATGGTCGCTGCAACTCCTCCTCGACCTCCTCGCTCGAAAGACGACCGAGCGCATTGTGTGCCGTAGAGCCATTGTGGCGACTGATAAGGTTCTCGCAGTCGTAGTAGGCGTAGAGCAACTCCACCGTCTTCTTATCTGACGATGAAAGCGACTCGAAGACCTCCGTCAATATGGACTCTATATCGAAACCTTTGGTCTCGGCATCGAGTGCATACTCGCGAAAGCCTGCCACTAATGCGTAATACGAAGATGAGAACATAGCCTATGCAAAGAGTAATTGTGAAACCTTCTCGCGCAAGTACTCATCGAGCAGAGCCTCGAACGACTCATCGGTGAACGAGATGTAGTAGCCACCCTCTTTCTCGCCAACCTTGAAGCCCGACTTAACCTCCTTCGAGTAGCCTACCTCAACACCTGCGGCAAGCAACTCCTTTGTCGAAGCCTCAAATACCTTCGCAAACTCCGCTTCGAGAGCAGCCGGAAGCAATGCTTTGAGCGATACCTGCTCGGCAGCACCTGTCCAATTCTTGGCAACCTCCAAGAGCATCTTCTTTACGAACTCTGCATCTACGGTAGCAGCCTTAACAGCCTCACTCGATGTCTTTGCGATGATAACACCTGCCAACTCGCTCTTAATTTTGGCGACAGCCTGACGACCTGCCAACTGAATCTCGGTCATCGAGTTCTTCTCGGTGTCGGCAGCCTTAGCCTCTGCCTTTTTCACGATCTGCTCTGCCTCGGCATTAGCCTCTGCCAAAATCGCAGCAGCCTTCTCCTTAGCCTCGGCAACCAAACGGTCTGCTTCAACGCGACCCTTCTCCAAACCCTCGCCATAGAGGCGATCAGTCAACTCTTTTAGTTTATTCTCCATAGTTTTTAGATTGATTTATATATTTTTATATCTTCAACTTTCTCATACACGCACGCATACGCGCGCTAAATCCTTGCAAATATAGTATTTTTTTGAATAATACATCACTAATCAACTAAAAAAGTTTATCTCTTGTATGAATTATAATTTTCACTAACTTTGCGCTATAATTTAGAGCAAGATTCTAATCAACAAACAATATGAAGAGGCTTAAATTGTTGCTTCTTGGAGTCTATTCCGGCATTCGTTTGTATCATTATGATGCCTTTGACCTATTCGATTTCGAATGGTATCTTGCTCGGTATGATCGCATACATCGTAATGAATGTGGTTAGCGGTAAGTTCAAGAAGATTTCGCTTACTATGTATATACTTGCTATATTGTTCATTCTCAAATTTATATACATAAAGTAAAACCAACGCATAGGAACAAAAAAATAATCGTCAGGCAATGCTTGACGATTATTTTTTATCGAGGTTTATCAACTATTACTTGAATGAGAACCACTCTCCCCACGCCGTAATAACATAGTCGTAAGGAACATTTGCCAACTTAGCAAATGAGAACCAGAATGCCTCTCGATGGTCGATGCTGTGTCCCATTTCGTTTTCGTGTCCCGTAATGACATAACGAGGGTCGAAATACGGTATCACCTTATCGATACGACCTGTCCAACAATTGACAATCAAAGCGTCAATTTTTGGCGCCTCATCCTTGACATTTGCAAGCCACTTAAAGTTACTCTTACCACTCATATCACCTGTGTGGCATACGGTATAATTCTCGGGCGTAGTGACCACATAGACGTTATTCAAGAGCTTACCCTGAAAGCCAGGGAAGATATTGACTTTGAGTTTCTTACCATTGAGGAGTGTCAAGTCAAATTTCTCGACCTCGCCATCAATGCGACGATGTGTCACACCCTCCTTATCAACAAGGATATTAGGTGTAGCAATAACTGGCTTACCCGCAGCGATAAAGAGGTCCGCAATATATCTATCGACGTGGTCGCCGTGCTTATGTGTAAGGAACATAACATCGCACTTCGCCACAATCTTCTGCGCCAATTCGGTAGGTATAATAGGGTCCTTATGACCTCGACAACGGCAACGCGAGATATCGAATGCAATAGTCACACTCTTAGTACGAACGACAAACGCCTCATTATAGATTTTATAAACACGTACACCTCGTTTCAATGGCTTATCCAAGTCGGCAAGCAACTTGGTTAGGCGCGAATTGACAAAGTCGCAGAACGCCTCCGAATTGTCGTTTCTCGTATCGTGCAACAAGGCGTCTAAGTTATAGAGCGCCAATTTTCGCTCGATAGGAGCGCCAACGACAGGCGGGAAGGCATCCAATCCCTCGTCCACCAACTTAAAGGCATACTCACTCTGCTTTTGCAGGTAGTAGTCAGGGTCGCCGTGGAACTTATACGACCTACTTTGTGCCGATACGGCAAATACAACAAAGAGCGAGAGGGCAACGCCCAAAACGCATCTAAGGGCTCTCATAATCGTAGTTATTAGATAGCGAACTCTGCCTTAATAGCCTCAACGGCATCGAGTCGCTCCCAGCCGAAGAACTCTACCTCGCGCTCTACCTCAACGCCATTCTCTACGAATGTAACAGCCTGAGTGTAAGGGCGATTTCCGAAGTGTCCGTACGATGCCGTAGCCTCGAAAATTGGATTCTTCAAGCCGTAGCGCTTAACGATAGCGTGTGGGCGAAGATCGAACAATTTTCCGATGCGCTCGGCTATCTCTCCCTCGCTAATCGAGAGTTTGTTTGTGCCGTAGGTATCAACATAGATTGAGAGTGGCTGAGCAATACCGATAGCGTAACTCAACTGCACCAAAACCTCGTCTGCAACGCCTGCGGCAACCATATTCTTAGCGATGTGGCGAGCTGCGTAGGCTGCTGAACGGTCCACCTTCGAGGAGTCCTTACCCGAGAATGCACCGCCACCATGCGCTCCACGACCGCCGTAGGTATCGACAATAATTTTGCGACCTGTCAAGCCTGTATCTCCGTGAGGACCACCAATAACAAACTTGCCCGTAGGGTTTACATGAAGGATGTAATCCTCGCCTATCAACTGCGCCAACTCATCGCCGGCACGCTCCAAGCGAGCCTTTACGCGCGGAATAAGGATAGTGCGAATATCCTCCTTAATCTGCTCAACCTCAACGGTATCATCATGCTGTGTCGAAACGACAATCGTGTGTATGCGCTTTGCCTTGCGGTCATCACCATACTCGATTGTCACCTGACTCTTCGAGTCGGGGCGGAGGTAGGTCATAACCTTGCCCTCACGGCGGATAACTGCCAACTCCTTCAAGATAACATGCGAGAGAATCAGTGTTGCCGGCATCAACTCGCGCGACTCGTTCACGGCATAGCCGAACATAATACCTTGGTCGCCCGCACCCTGCTCCTCCTCGGTGGCGCGAACAACGCCCTGATTTATATCGGAAGACTGCTCGTGAATTGCCGAGAGAATACCGCACGACTGCGCATCGAACTGCAATTCGCTACGGTTGTAGCCGATACGGTCGATTACGCGGCGGGCCGTACCCTGAATATCAACATAAGCATCAGAGCATACCTCGCCCGAAACAACCACAAGACCTGTGGTACAGAGAGTTTCACAAGCCACCTTCGCACTTGCATCGCGGCGCAAAAACTCGTCAAGAATAGCGTCAGAAATCTGATCGGAGACCTTGTCAGGGTGTCCCTCGGACACCGACTCAGATGTAAATAAAAATCCCATAATCTATACTGTTTTTAGTTAAAAACATTGCCATTAGCCATTGGCTATTAGCCATTAGCCTTTTCATTTTGCATGCTTGGGATTTGGCGAGAGATGCCTCTAAAAAAAGAGTTGCCGGTTTAGCAATTTTTTATTGTGGTTGCAATCAGTCCAAATCCCTCCACATTTGCGGGTGCAAAGATACAAAAATAATTGAGAATTGACAATTGAGAATTGAGTATTATTTTACCAAGCAGTTTTTTTTTAGATAAGAAGTACAAGATTTTTCTTTGCAATTGACTATCTCAATCGACCTATGTGGGCATTTCACTATCCGCAGACTTGTGCAAAAAGAGCCAATCAGAACGATTTTTAGAAGGCTTCGTTGAGAGAAAATATAGCCCCGTGAATAAATTTACCTCGGTGGTCGCGACTACCAAAGCCGTAGTCAAGGCGGATATTCATACCGCGCTTAATTTCATAGCGAAGTCCAACGCCGTAGGTTGGGAGTGTATTTGCCCAATCGAAGACAGAGAATGTGGAGAATATATTTCCTGCGCCACCCCACGCGGCGACACCAAAGCCTTTGTATATGCGTTGGCGCAGTTCTGCCTGTAAAGTAATGGCGCACAAGTCGTTAAAGCGACCTGAATAGTAGCCTCGCATCGAGTACAAGCCCCCGATTGTGGCGTTATACACCCAAGGTGTGCCCTTGCTGTTCAGTTCGCCACGCAGGTCGAATGCTACGACCGCACCGCGCCAAAGTCGTTGGTAGTAGTTGGCTGTCAGTCGCCCACTCCACAATGTTTTGCCGATATTGCTCATACCCTTTGGACGCACCTTCGCCTCGACCGCGAGATATACGCCTCGTTGCGGAGCGGTGATAATATCGCGTGAGTCGAACTCGACAAAGAGCGATATACCTGTGGCATTATACTCCACCCTCTCGCCATTGAGTCGCGATACGAACGCCTCCTGTGATGTGTATTTGCCGCCAAATTTGCCAAAATGGTAGTTGAAGTCGGCACCAACGCCCACAAACAGCCCCTTCGCTACCCTTTGCAGAAATCGAGCATCAACGATAGTGCGCGAAGCGAGATATCTGAGCGATGAGTTCGACACCGCGGCATCGTAGCCCACGCCCCAAAAGTAGGTCGGCTGCGAATAGAATTCAGCGTTGTATATAATACGCTGATTGTCATTCTTGAAGATATTGCAACCCTTCAAGCCAACTCTATAAAAACCTGTAAGCGAAGCAGTTGCATAGACCGAAAAGTTCGATGCAGGGATATTTCGATTTCTCTTATCGAGGCGATATAACCCCGAAGCCATCACCGCCAAGCCCAACGAAGTTGAGCGCGAGTAGTAGAGCGTAGGCACAAAGGTCATATCAACTTTACGCTCGAAACTGCGGTCAATGCCACTCTCGGCAAGATAGTTCATAAAGCGGTCGGAGCCACGCTTTTGCTTGGAAGCAGAGCCTCCGATAGGCGTATATCTATAAGCGACAGTATCCCTGCCCGCGACAAGGATACTATCTTTTTGCGCCACCACCTCGCCACACAAGGCAACGAGTAGTGCCAATATGGCTATACGCCTAAACATTTTTAGTTACGATACTTATTTACAAACTCGTAGAAGTTCTCGATACCTGCATCATCGAGGTCATCTTTGGCACAATATACCAACTCGCCCTCTTTGGTTACAATCATAATGACGAACTTGTTGTTGCAGTCGCCCAAGCCCCACTCCTTCTTCAAGAGTTGCTGGTCGTCATCGAGAATTGTTGCACCATTCTTGGCAGCACGCTTACGAGCCATATTGCGCACCATATTCTTTGGCAGACCAGTATCAGGGAAGTTCATCACGCCAAAGCCTCGAATTGCAGGACCCTGCGCACGCTTGTTCTCCTCCAATACATCGGACAACTTCTTGTTTGCGCCACCCTTCAAGTAACTGTCAGGATCCACATAGAAGATAAGGAGATTCTTCTCTCCGAACTCCGGCAACTGCGAAGGGTTTCCATTTATGTCCATAATTGTAAGGTTTTCAACCTTGCGAGGCTGTGGAAGTACCTGAGCCTCAGCCACTACACTTGCGAGCAATGTTCCTGCAAGCACCAAAAGATTCTTAATTTTCATAGTTGTTTTATTGTTTGTACGGGACAAATATAGTAATTATTTTTAGAATTTAACATTTTTGTGCTTGCGGTCAAGATGCGTTTCCAAACCATAGCGCCCACTACCCGACAAAACCAGGGTTACATAGATACCAATATACAGTATCTGCCGTTCCACGCCGAGCCACCCGAGCGAGGGGTAAATAATAAATATCTCGACAAACATACCGAGTGCCATAATAAATGCCGCAAAGCGAGTGCCGTAGCCCACGATTAACATTACGGCAAATATGGCTTCGAGAGCGGTAAAAATTACAAATGTAGCCCAACTATTATCGAAGAGAAGTGCTGGATAGCCCGTAAGCACAAAGTTGTAGGTCTGTAATTTATCGATAATATGCAGTGCGATAAGCACCCCGACAAAGAGTCGCAAAAAGAGAATAGCGCGGTCGATAAAGCGATATTCGCGCAATATTTCGAGGAGTTGTTTCATCATAGCACCCCCCATTGTCGCAAGAATTGAGCCAAAAAAGCAAAGGGATATTTTTCAAGTGTAATCCAACATATCTTTTATAATGGTAGCGTCAGATTATATACTTCTTGACAGCCTTATCATAGAAATCATCGAGTATATAATAATATATTTCACCACCTTTGGGATCCTTCATGGTATGACGCGTAGTCTCTTCCAACAACATAAAATAAACACCTTGCAACATATCGTGCATAGCCAGGTTTTGCGATGTCACGCTTTCGCAATCCAATTGTTGCCCATAAGCCCTTTTTGCCGCCTGATCAAACAAATAGTTCACCCTAACACAAAAATATAATCTTCTCAAAAACCTCATAATAATCTAACTCGTAACCTACTAGTACATTCTCCCAGCGAATGCACTTGCATAGACCTTTACACTACTTTCGTGTAGTATAAAAAACACCTCGACAACCCCTTTCGATTATAGCCAACAATAAGAAAGTGTGGAGTTGAACTTCGTTTATCTGTTGAAGGTTGTGGAATACCCGAATGAAAATAAACGCTACAATGCCCCACACCTGTATAGTATAGGACAATAGCACAAGGCGTACCAAACCTATATATACAAGAAATGAGTGCTGTTCGTAGTCCTTTCATTCAGAAAACTTCCACATTTTCAACAAGGAGTGCGAAAAAACACTTTCTATATGTCCGTAATCTGCCGATTACATCTGCAAATATAAACAATTATTTACAAAAAA
>JAZRJD010000054.1:0-6933 GCA_045645625.1 Alistipes sp. | reverse complement strand
TATGTCTGCAACCTTGCGATTGCATTGCAAATTTAGAAATTATTTTCGATAGTTGCAAAAATAAATAATCCGTCATTGCGAAGGAGTGAAACGACTGTGGCAATCTCCCGCAGTTAATTTAATAAAATATAATGGAGATTCCCACGCTCATTACATTCGCTCGGAATGACGATCTATTATTTTTTGAAATTTCTCTCGTCTTTCGTCTTTCGTCTCTCGTCTTTTTATTATCTTTGCAAAAAGAAAAAAGCCAATGGCTAATGGCTAAAAGCCAATAACAAGGTATGAACTTAACACCAAACTTTAAGGATTACGAGTTGATTGACTCGGGTGAGGGCGAGAAGTTGGAGCGATTTGGTCGCTACACACTGCGCCGTCCCGAGCCACAAGCCGTATGGCGCAAGTCACTCGATGAGCGTGAGTGGCAACGCCTTGCAGATGCCTCGTTCCTCCGCACCGACCGCAGTGAGGAGCGTGGCGAGTGGCGCAATAAGCCGCAGATGCGCGACCGCTGGAATATCCGCTACGACTATAAAGATATGCACCTCACAATGCGCCTTGCTTGCACCGCATTTAAGCATATCGGAATCTTCCCCGAGCAGGCGGCAAATTGGAACTTTATATACGACAAGTGCCGTGCAAAGGCGGAGAGCAAGGGTGTGAAGCCAAAGGTGCTGAACTTGTTTGCCTATACGGGTGGTGCAACCCTCGCCGCAGCATCGGCAGGGGCGGAGGTTACCCATGTCGATTCGGTAAAGCAGGTGGTCACTTGGTCGCGCGAGAATATGGAGTCGAGTGGTCTTGACGGCATTCGTTGGATTGTCGAGGATGCGCTGAAATTTGTGCAGCGCGAGGTGCGCCGAGGCAACCGCTACGATGGCATAATTTTGGACCCTCCTGCCTACGGTCGTGGTGCAAATGGCGAGAAGTGGGTGTTGGAGCAGAATATCGCCGAGATGTTGGAGGCGTGTGCGGAATTGCTTACCGAAGATGGTTTCTTGGTGCTGAATCTATACTCGATGGGCTTGTCCTCGACCATCGCCCGAACGCTTGTGCATCAGATGTTCGGCACACCTGCCAAAGAGGAGTTTGGCGAGTTGTACTTCACTGACAGAGCAGGGAAAGAGTTGCCGTTCGGAACATTCTACCGAATGTCCCGAGAATTAAAAATTAAAAATTAAAAATGCAGAATTAAAGGATAATAGTATGTTTTCGATTTTAGCATTCGGATTATTGTCGGGACATTTGTTGCTCGATATATTGGTGGCACTTTTGGGTAGCCGCCGTAATATCGGCTTCGGCTGGGTATTTGTTATTTCGGTAGTATTTACGCCACTTGTCGGCTTGATTGTCGCCCTTATCTCGGACCCACTGCCAGCAGGTGCAGAGCCGAAGTATGGTTGCCTCGGTCACTCGTTTGGTTGTCTGGGTACAATCTTTATGGTACTTATCGCCGCAGCGATGCTCTTTGGCGCATTGTCGTTGCTCCTACCTATAATATAGTCGGTACAATGGCGTAGATTATCACGCCTGCAAGAGCCGAAAGGAGTATCATCAATATAGGATTAACCTTGCGGAACGAGCCAAGGAGGCACGCTCCGAAGAGCAACCACGACCACACATCGACAAAGTTCTCGTTCTCGCCCGTGCGCGGAGCCATCATCAGCAATGCCGCCGAGGCTATCATACCCACGACTACGGGTATTACCGCCTTGACAATGGTCTGTATGGTGCGATTTTCGCGGTGGCGCAGGAAAAATCTCGTCAGAAGCAACATCAGCGTAAGTGATGGCAAGCATACCGCAAAGGTGGCGATTACCGAACCGCCCATACCTGCTACGGTATAGCCGATATAGGTTGCAGAGTTTATGGCGATAGGTCCGGGTGTAATCTGCGATACGGCAACAATATCGGCAAACTGCGTGGCGGTAATCCAGCCACGCTGCTCGACAATCTCGTTTTGGATAAGCGACAACATCGCATATCCGCCACCAAAGCCGAAGAATCCAATCTTCAAATAGGAGAGAAACAACTGCAAGTAAATCATCGCTTTGCCCCCTTTCTGCCATTATATATGGCTATTGCTACGCCTACGGTAACACCGCCAGCGATAAGATAGACAGGCGAAAATCCGAAGTACCATACCGCCATCGCTACGGCTGCCGACAGAGCAATCAGATACCAGCGCATATCCTTTACCAACCCCACCAACGGAGCAACAATCAAAGCCACCACCGCAGGTCGCATAGCGCGGAAAGCGGCATCGACATAGCGATTTTCGCGCACCTCGGCAAAGAATAAGGCAAGCAACAAAATTACGATAAACGAAGGCAATACCGTGCCGAGCGTTGCCATCACAGCACCTCCGACACCTCGTGTCTTGTAGCCCACAAAGACCGCCGTATTTACGGCAATTGGTCCGGGTGTCGATTGCGCCAAGACAAGCATATCGACAAAATCTTTCTCGTTAATCCACTTGTTCTTTTCGATTACTTCGCGTTGAATAAGCGGAATCATCGCAAAGCCTCCTCCAAAACTGAAAAGACCTATCTTAAAGAATGTTGTAAAGAGTTTCAGCAACATTTCTGGGACAAACCTTACAAATTATTAACTATCGAAACCATATCTACCGCCACCACGGCTGCCGTCTCGGTGCGGAAACGCTGTGTGCCGAGGGTAATCTCCTCGAAGCCGTTTGCTACCGCCAACTGCACCTCCTCAGGCGAAAAATCGCCCTCAGGACCAATCAAAATAAGTGCATCTTCGCCCTTGCGCAAAGTCGAGGCAAGATACTTCTTCTCCTTCACCGCATCGCCACAATGAGCGATAAATTTACGCCCTGCAAAATTTTTGCATACCACTTCCTTAAATGGTGTAATCTCCGCCAGCACAGGGTGATACGCCTTCAACGACTGCTTTACGGCTGCGGTTATAACCTTCTCCTCGCGCTCCGCCTTGATAACCTTTCGTTCGCTATGTTCGCTCAATAAAGGAACAAACTCCGCAACGCCAATCTCGGTCGCCTTCTCCAAAAACCACTCGTAGCGGTCGATATTCTTCGTAGGCGCAACCGCCATAGTCAGGCGATAGGGCAACTTCTCGAACTCTGCGAAGTGCTCGACCACCCGCACAAGACAGTGTTTTTGGTGTGCCGACACAACCTCGCAACGATAGAGCGAGCCTCGACCATCGGTAATATGGAGGGTGTCACCCTCGTTCAAACGCAGCACCTTAACGGCGTGGCGCGACTCCTCCTCGGAGAGCATATATTCGGGTGCAGTGAAGTCTGCGGCGTAGAATAGTTGCATAACGATTGAAAAAGTATTATCTTTGCGTAGCAAATATAGTAATTTTTACGGAAATGAAGCGTATACTTTTTGTATTATCACTACTTATGATTGTTCTCAATACCACATCTTGCCGTGAGCAGGATAAAAAATCGGAGAATCCGCTACTTGCCGAGTGGAACACGCCATACGGAGTACCCCCATTCGACCGTATCGAGGTGAAGCACTACGAGCCGGCGTTCAAGCATGCGATGTCTCTCCACAATGACGAGGTGGCGGCTATCCTCGCCAACAAGGAGGAGCCGACCTTCGACAACACCATTCTCGCGCTCGACCGTTCGGGCATGTTGCTCACCAATCTGTCGGAGGTCTTCGGCATGATGTGCGCCGCGATGAATAGCGAGGAGATACAGGAGTTGCAGGTGGAGTTGATGCCGCAACTCGCTGCTCATTACGATGCTATCTCGATGAACGAGGAGTTGTTCAAGCGCATCAAGGTTGTCTACGACAAGCGCAACAGCACCGACCTCAACGCCGAGCAGATACGCCTTGTCGAGAAGATGTACAAGAGTGCCGTGCGCCAAGGTGCACTACTCAACGAGGAGCAGAAGGCACGACTGAAAGAGATAAACGAGGAGTTGTCGCTCCTGACGGTAAAGTTCGACAACAACCTGCTTGCCGAGACCAACGACTTCGAGTTGGAACTCTCCGCCAAAGAGGTAAACGACCTGCCAAAGAGCGTGCGCGATGCCGCAAAAGATGGAGAGAACGACAAATATATCTTTACGCTCCACAAGCCGAGCCTTATTCCGTTTTTGACCTACTTGAAGAGTCGCGAGTTGCGCGAGAAGATATACAAAGCATATCTCAACCGTTGTAGCAACGATAACGACCACGACAACAAGGCGATAATCAACGACATGGTACGCCTGCGTATCGAGAAGGCAAATCTGTTGGGTCACAAGTCCTACGCCGAGTATGTAACTTCGGAGCAGATGGCGGGCTCTCCAAAGGCGGTATATGCCCTGCTCGAAGAGATATTCACCGCCGCCAACGACAAGGCAAAGGAGGAGTTGGAGGAGATGAACAAACTCTTCAAGCGCGACCACAGCGGGGCTGACGACAAGTTCGAGTCGTGGGATTGGTGGTACTACGCCGAGAAGGTGCGCAAGCAGAAATATAGTCTGAACGAGGAGACTCTCTTGCCATACTTCACCCTCAGCAATGTGCGTCAGGGAGCCTTCAACCTCGCAAATCGCCTCTACGGTCTGACATTCCGTCCGGTGGTTGTTCCGCAGTATCACAACGAGGCTTCGGCATACGAGGTTTTGGATAATGACGGCTCACACCTCGGCGTGTTGTACTTCGATTTTCACCCTCGCGCAAGCAAGTCGCAAGGTGCTTGGTGTGGCTACTTCCGCCGACCTTCGCGCGACAGCGAGGGTAAGCGTATCGCCCCTGTGGTGAGCATTGTCTGCAACTTCACCCGATCGGTGGGCAATACGCCAGCACAACTCTCGATAGACGAGGTCACTACCCTATTCCACGAGTTCGGACATGCACTGCATTTCCTATTCTCCGATGTGCCTTACAACGGACTGCTCGATGTCGAGGGCGACTTTGTGGAGTTGCCATCACAGATTATGGAGAACTGGGCATTGGAGCCTGAATTGCTCAAAACATACGCTGTGAATTTCCGTAACAATACCATTATAAACGACCACACTATCAACAAGATACGCCGCAGCGCGCAGTTCAACCAAGGCTTCGCAACCACGGAGTTGCTGGCGGCGGCACTTGTCGATTTGGACATACACTCGCTCACCGCGTACAAGGAGTTGGATGTAGATTCGTTCGAGTACGAAGCCCTCTACGAGAAACGCAAGATGATTTCGGAGATTGAGCCTCGCTACCACCTGCCATACTTTGCACATATCTTTGCGGGCGGCTACTCCTCGGGCTACTACTTCTATACTTGGGCGGAGGTTTTGGATAAAGATGCCTTCGCAGCATTTACCGAGACAGGAGATGTATTCCACCGCCGCACAGCGCAAGCCTTCCGCAAGTTGCTAGCAAGTGGCGGCTCGAAAGATGGTATGACACTCTATCGCGAGTTCCGCGGTGCCGAGCCAAGTCGTGAGCCACTGCTCAAAGCACGAGGGCTGTACCACGATGCCGAGGTTGCTCCCGAGGCAGAGGCGGAGTTGGAGCCCGTAGCCGAGGAGCCAGACGATATGAAGAGCCGATTTGCAAATATGCGAGAGGAGCAGAGACGACTCCGCGAGAAGAGACGAATCAATGCAGAAACCAAATAAATTAATGTAACATGAAAAAATTATTTTTGATTATGTCAGTATCAACACTTCTCGGTGCTTGCGCAGGTAACGATATGCCCGTAGCGCAGTTGCCCGAGATTGACACCTCCAATCCGTTGTTGGCAGAGTGGGACACCCCTCATGCAACACCACCATTCGACAAAATCTCGATTTCGGACTATGAGCCGGCATTCGAGACCGCTATTGCCGTAAGTCGCGCCGAGGTCGATGCCATTGTAAACAACCCTGCAAAGCCATCGTTCAACAACACCATTCTCGCACTCGAAAAGCATGGCGAGTTGCTCGACCGTATCTCATCGGTATTCTTCAACCTGATGGAGTGCCACACCTCGCCCGAGATGCAGGAGATAGCGATGCGCATTCAGCCGAAATTGACCGAACTCGGCAACGATGTATCGCTCAATCCCGAGTTGTTCAAGCGCGTAAAGGCGGTGTACGAGAATCCGGGCTTGTTCCTCTCGAAGGAGGACAAAAAGTTGCTCGAAAACACCTACAAGAGTTTTGTTCGCAGCGGTGCAAACCTCAACGATGCCGACAAGGAGTTGTATCGCCAGTACTCTTCGGAGTTGTCACAACTCACCTTGCAGTTCGGTCAGAACTCGTTGGCAGCAAATAACGCCTACTCGCTCAATATCACATCGGCGAAGCAGGTGGCAGAGTTGCCCGACTTTGTGAAGGAGGGTCTAGCAATGGAGGCAAAGGCACGCGGTCAGAAGGGTTGGACCGTAACTTTGAAGGCTCCAAGTTATGTGCCTTTCGTAACCTACTCCTCGCAGCGCGACTTGAAGGAGAAACTCTACAAGGCTCGTAACTCTTGTGCTGTGGGCGGCAAGTTCGACAATACCGAGAATATCCGCAAAATCACAACCTTGCGCCTCAAAATGGCAAACTTGCTCGGCTACGAGTGCTATGCAGACTATGTTCTCGATAACCGCATGGCGGAGAAGACCGCTACCGTAAATTCGTTCCTTGCAGAGTTGCTTGCCGAGACCAAAGAGTATGCCGATAAGGATTATCAGACCATCAACGCATACGCGCAGTCGCTCGGCTTTGAGGGTGATGTTCAGCCTTGGGACTGGGCATATTACAGCGAGAAGTACAAGAACGAGAAGTATGCCGTAAGTGACGAGGCGGTAAAACCATACCTCGAACTCGAATCGGCAAAGCAGGCGGTGTTTATGCTTGCAAACAAGTTGTACGGCTTGGAGTTCAAACCTGCGGAGGGCGTGGCAAAGTACCACGAAGATGTCACCGTATATGAGGTTTCGGAGGCAAATGGCGAACATCTCGCAATGCTCTACCTCGACTTC